>CAYOSK010000050.1:0-17289 GCA_964406585.1 uncultured Octadecabacter sp.
AGATGAACTACGCGCCGCAACACAAGCCACAATCGTCGGATGAAGTTCGCACGACTCAATGATGTAACGTTGCACTATCGATACGTTGCGGGCGACGGGGTTCCGATCGTCTTTCTAAATTCATTGGGAACAGATTTTCGTATCTGGGACGCCGTCATTGAAAACCTAGGCGATGGCACTCCTCATCTCTGCGTCGACAAACGCGGCCATGGGTTGACGGATAATGGTCCAATTTCGATGGATTTGTTGGTGCAAGATGTCGCCGCGCTTATGGATCACCTTTCCCTTAAACAGGCGTTGATTTGTGGTGTATCTGTTGGCGGGATGATGGCACAAAGGCTTGCCATCGCCCGCCCTGATCTGGTCACAGGGCTTGTGCTTTTGTGCACAGGTGCGCAAATTGGGGATGCAGATGGTTGGAATGCACGGATTAATGCCGTGCAAAACGACGGTATAGCATCAATGGCTAACGCGATTTTGCAGCGCTGGTTTTCCGATGTATTTCGCAATAGTCGGACCGCTGAACTGGCTGGCTACAGCAACATGCTGACGCGCACATCTGCGGAAGGCTACGCCGGCGTCTGCGCGGCACTGCGCGACAGCGACTTTACTGACGACTGTTGCAAAATTTCTGTTCCTACAGTTTGCATCGCCGGAGAGGACGATCTCGCTACGCCACCTCCTCTCCTCCAGGAACTGGCGCGTTTGATTTCAGGGGCGACCTATGAAAGCATCCATAGTTGTGGGCATTTGCCTTGCATTGAGGCCCCCGACGTCGTCGCAAAATCGGTTCGAGGAATTATGGCGCGTATTGAATGACAGACGTTTTTGATCATCCTTTTCTTGGCGGCCTTTTTGCGGATCAAGACGCTGCTGCCCTTTGGGCACCTGATCAACAGATCGCACATATGTTGGCCTTTGAGGCGGCCCTGACCCGCGCAAAAGGTACCGTTGGAACGGTATCCGTTGTGGCAGCTGATCACGCCGCAGCGCAGATAGAAGCATTTGAACCCGATCTTGATGGCCTCCGCAAAGGAATGGCGCGCGACGGCGTTATTGTTCCCGAACTCGTTGCGCAACTAAAGGCCGGAATTGCAACGGAAACGGGCGTTGTTCACAGCGGCGCGACATCACAAGATGTGATCGACACGGCGCTTGCCATGACGCTTAAGGGCTTCAATGATTTGCTGGTTCAAAGACTTGATACGCTGGTAAACGGGCTCAACGACCTGAATATACAATTTGGTGATCGCCCGATTATGGGGCGGACCCGAATGCAAGCCGCGTTGCCAATCACCGTCAATGACCGCCTGTGCGATTGGATCGTACCGATTGTCAAACACCAAGACACGTTGGTGCGTCTACGGTCGTCAGTCGAATCTGTACAGCTTGGCGGACCTGTCGGGAACCGCGCATCCCTTGCCCCGCATGGGGATCAAATCGCACACGATATCGCAGAGCGCCTTGGCCTGAGTAATCCGCCAAAGGCATGGCACAGCACCCGCGAGAATATCGCTGAATATGCAAGTCTGCTGTCCATGATCAGCGGCAGTATTGGAAAAATTGGGCAAGATATTTGCCTCATGGCGCAACAAGGGGTGGATGAGATTAGAATCCAGGGCGGTGGATCATCGGCCATGCCACACAAACAAAATCCGATCTTGGCAGAATTGCTTGTTACTTTGGCTCGTTTCAACGCCACCCAATTGGCAGGAATACATCACGGGCTTGTCCATGAACAGGAACGGTCCGGCGCAGCATGGGCGTTGGAATGGATGATCCTTCCACAAATGGCAATTGCAACAGCACGCAGTCTTTCGGCTGCAGTCGAAATCTGCGCAGGGGTCAATACGTTGGGACAAGGCGACGAACCTTAGCTTCGTCTTGACCCTTTAGTTCAACGCATAAAGGTCAACCTTGACCGATTTTTGGTGCCGCGCGCCAACGCCAACAAACAGGGTTTTATTGACCCACTCGTAGCGCGGATCACCGGTTTCGAGCCGTGCATGGGTGCGCATGTAATACGCCGAGGGGTCGACAGATTCGCCCCGCGCGACAGCGTCTAGGACATCTTTTGGACCGTGGCGGTAACCGTAATTGATAATCTCAATCGTAGCTCCGTCAGTGGTTTCCATCGCGTATCGCGTGTCGAGTTCAGCGACCCCGTTTTCAAAGACCGTTTGCCAATCCGCCCCCAAATTAAGTATTTTTCCGGACAGACGGGCACCTTGGACAGTTCCACCGATGATTGGGATGATCCGCCGCTGCCCTGCACGGCCTGCGCCCATTTCACGGATCGGATCTAGCATCACTTGCAATGTGCAAACGTGCTCAAGGGTCGGGACAGGCAATTTCATGCATTATATCTTTCACTAGAATAACTGTTTACCTATGTAACAAACATGATGTAGTGTGATCCTGTCAAGGAGGAGCGCCGTTATGGTGACAAAATCGTCAAAAACCGCCGCGAACACCAACTTTGAACTTGAAGACTCCGATCTCGAAGATCTGATCGGGTACAATCTGAAACGCGCCTACATCATTGTTCAAAATGATTTCAAAAAGACGCTGGGCAAAGACGGGCTTTCTGTTCGTGTCTTCACAGCACTGTCTCTCACCGTGAATTTCCCCAACATCACACAAAGTGCGCTTGCGCGTGCAATGGGTGTCGAACGATCCGGCCTTGTGGCGATCGTCGATGAATTTGAGGCGCTGTCCTATCTGCGCCGCGCGCCCGTTCCTGGGGATCGCCGCGTTCAAGCCTTAGTTCCTACTGACGCCGGCATTGCCGCTTATCGGGAAATGGCCGCGCAGGTGAAAGAACATGAGGATCGTCTGTTGTCGAACTTAACAAGCACTGAAAAGCAGACCCTTATAAGCCTGCTCAAAAAAATTCGCCGCAACAAGGAGGAGTAGACATGGGATTGTTGAATTGGAACGGGCACGCCGCGATTGTAACTGGTGGCGCTTCCGGGCTTGGGGCCGCGACCGCCTCTCGGCTAGCAGCAGACGGCCTAAAGGTTGCGCTGTTCGACCTAAACGAGGACGCAGGCCAAGCTCACGCCAAAGAAATTGACGGCGTTTATGTCAAGGTCGATGTATCCGACCCAGCGTCTGTCGCAGCCGGAATTGCACAGGTCGAAACTGAGCTGGGCACCTTACGGGTCTTAGTGAATTGCGCGGGTATTGGCGGAGCAGCCAAAACCGTTTCGCGCGGTGTGGCGCATGACCCTGCTTTGTTTGAACGAACCGTTAAGGTGAATTTGATGGGCAGTTTCAACTGCGCGAGCCAAGCCGCAGCGCGGATCGCAGCTGGTGATGAAATTGGCCCGGATGGCGCACGCGGAGTGATCATCAACACGGCATCCGTTGCTGCATTTGACGGTCAGGTCGGGCAACTTGCCTATGCTGCATCCAAAGGTGGAATCGTTGCCATGACGCTACCTATGGCGCGCGATCTTGCTGACAAAGGCATACGCGTTTGCACGGTTGCGCCCGGTCTTTTCCTTACGCCGTTGCTGGATGAACTACCTCAAGACGTACAAGCGTCTCTTGGGGCGCAGATTCCGTTTCCCTCTCGTCTTGGCAAACCCGAAGAATATGCTGACATGATCAGCCAGATTACACACAACCCGATGCTGAATGGCGAAGTCATCCGTTTGGATGGCGCCATCCGCATGGCACCTCGCTAGGAACACCCAATGAGTTCTTTAGACCCGACCGATTTCTGGTCCCCAAACTTTGACATTCAAACACGTGCGGACGGCACCATTATTATGGCGCAAACCGCCCCGCTGCCGGACCATCTTCCGACACTGGCCGACTATTTGGATAAGTGGGCGGATGCGACACCGGATCAACCGTGGATCGCCCAGCGCAGAGCAGATGATGCGTGGCGCAAGATTACATATGGTGAGGCGCGTCAGACCGCTCAGCGTTTGGGTGCGGCCTTACTGGAAATGGGGTTGGGGCCAAACAGACCATTGCTCATCCTGTCGGGCAATTCTCTTGAGCATGCCCTTTTGGGCGCCGCTTGTTTCTATGTCGGCATACCTTATGCACCCGTCAGTCCTGCTTATTCGCTTGTGTCAAAAGACCATGCAAAGCTGAAGGACATTGCCGCACTTTTGAAGCCCGGCGCTGTTTTCGCTGATGACGGTGACGCCTTCGCGCCGGCGGTTGCTTCTATCGCGACACCTGAAATGAACGTTATTTCTATTCGTGGATCAGGAACAGTAGGATTTGATGATTTGGCATCAGCGGATCCGGCCGCCGCAGTTTCTGCTCGCGCGGGCGTGACCGCCGATACGGTCGTAAAGTATTTGTTTACGTCCGGTTCAACCGGATCGCCAAAGGCGGTTATCAACACCAACCGGATGATCTGCGCAATGCAAGCAATGGTGCGTGATTGCTATCGGTTCCTGACCAAACGCCCACCCGTTGTTCTGGATTGGGCGCCGTGGAACCATACGGCGTCGGGCAATAAGGTATCCTACCTCGTGCTGACCAATGGCGGGACTTATTACATCGATGAAGGCAAACCAGCGCCCGGTAAGATCAATGAAACCTTACGCAACCTGCGCGAAATTTCATGTACGTGGTATTTCAATGTCCCCGTTGGCTGGGACATGCTGGTTGAAGAACTGGAAAAGGACACCGACCTTGCCGAAACGTTCTTCAGCCAACTGGGCATGATGTTTTATGCAGGTGCGGGTATGGCCCAGCACACGTGGGATCGGTTGCGCGCGATTGGGCGCAAGACAACAGGCAACGAAGTCTTGCTTGCTTCAAGCCTCGGGTCGACCGAAACAGCCCCTTTTGCCATGGCCTGTACCCAAGTCCAAGATTTTTCAGGCAACGTTGGCGTGCCAGCAGCAGGCTTGTTGATGAAACTTGTCCCGAATGGTGGCAAGTTGGAACTGCGTCTTAAAGGTCCAAGCATAACCCCGGGTTACTTCGGCGACACGGCTAAGACGGCCGAGTCGTTTGACGAAGAAGGTTACTACTGCATGGGCGATGCATTGCGGGCTTCGGACCCTGATGACTTGTCTAAGGGGTTTTTCTTTGATGGTCGGGTCGCTGAAAACTTTAAGCTCAATACCGGAACTTGGGTTGCGGTCGGGGCCGTGCGCGCAGCGCTTGTTGATGCGATGGGTGGCTTAATCCGTGATGCCGGGATTGTCGGTGAAAACGAAGCGGAACTCGCTGCATTGCTCATCCTGTCAGAAGAAGCCAAGCGAATGGACGCGACCACCCTTAGGGCGAAGCTTTCGGACTGTTTTGCAAAGGCTGCTAAATCGGCCACAGGATCAGCGAGCCGCGTGAAGCGCGCGATGGTTCTGACGACTGAACCCAGCTTTGATCTGGGGGAAATTACCGAAAAAGGGTCTCTTAACCAGCGCGCAATGCGAGCCAATAATTCTGATCAGATTAAGGCCATGTATTCCGGTATCGGTGAAGTTATATTGGCCTAATTGGCACCAACAATCTGAAACACAAAAGCGCGCACTGATTATGTCGGTGCGCGCTTTCTCGTTTAATACGTCAACATCAAAGCGCGTCGATCACCCACACCAACCAAAGCGTGATTGCCGGAAACGCCGCGAGGATCACGACCCGCACGATGTCAGTGATCACAAACGGCAATGCACCACGATAGGTTTCCGAGATCGGCGTTGTTTTGGCCATTGAGTTAATAATGAATAGGTTCATTCCCACGGGCGGCGTTATCAATCCGACCTCCACCACAATCAGCACCAAGATGCCAAACCAGAGGCCAAAGTCATTGACGCTCATTCCGAAATCAAGCGCTGACATGATCGGGAAAATGATAGGCACTGTCAAAAGCACCATCGATAAACTGTCCATGACGCAGCCAAAAACCAGATACATCAGCAAAACTATGCTGAGGACAAACCAAGGTGAAAACCCTTGTCCGCCAACCCACGCAGAGGCTTCTTGTGGCAATTGGGTAAGCGACAGGAAGTTATTGTAAATCCCCGCACCCAGAATGATCAAAAAGATCATGGCAGACGAGGATGCCGTCGAAAGGATTGATTCACTGAGACGGGACCAAGACATTTCACCGCTGAGAAGTGCGACAAGAAATGTCCCAGCGGCGCCGACAGCAGCCGCTTCGGTCGGAGTGAAGATGCCCGTATAAATTCCGCCAACGACCACAATGAAAATCGTGACAACCGGCCAAATCCGACCAAGCACCTTAAGCCGCTCACCCCAAGGCACACGTGGGCTCACGCCGGCCGCATTGGGGCGGACGCGGACCCAGATTGAAATCGCGATCATATATCCAATCGCCGCCAGAATTCCGGGGATGAGCGCGGCGACGAACAGCTTCGCAATGTTCTGTTCGGCCAAGATCGCATAAATCACAAGGATGACAGACGGTGGGATCAAGATCCCCAAGGTTCCGCCTGCGGCCAATGCGCCAGTTGATAGCGAGTCGGGATAGCCGTAACGGCGTAACTCAGGCAAAGCCACTTGACCCATCGTTGCTGCCGTGGCCAAAGATGATCCGCAAATCGCGCCAAACCCCGCACAAGCACCAACAGCCGACATGGCGACGCCCCCTTTGCGATGGCCCAGAAAACTTTCGGCGGCTTTGAAAAGGGATGCTGACATGCCGGAAAGGGTCGCAAATTGCCCCATCAACAGAAACAGTGGAATGATTGAAAAAGAGTAGTTTGAAAACGTCCCATAAGTGAGCGTCTTCAACTGATTTAGGGTCATCATCGGCGTGCCAATTACAAGATAGGTACCACCGACACCCACAGCAATCATTGCCAATGCGATCGGGGCGCGCAAAAAGACGAGTACGAGCAGAACCGGAAACGACCAAATCGCAAGTTCAAAGGGGGTCATGATATTGGGTCCTTAAGACCAGCCAACCTGCGGGCTGCGCGGAGGGTGCAAAAAAGTGCGACAACAACAAATCCAGCGGCGCCAATGAGCCCGGCCGCATACCCTTGCCAAACCGGAATTTGAGCAATCAATGTTGTTTCGCCGAATGAGAGTTTGTCCTGCATTCCAAGATACAGACGGTAGGTACCAACGATCGCGACAACAGCCATCGCTGTATTAAACAAAAGGTCCAATATCCGGTCAGCCTTTGGTGGGATCGCACTTTGAAACAGATCGACCCGTGCGTGGGCCTCGCGGAGCTGGGCCCACGGCAAAAAGGCGAACACAGCTGTCGCCATGCCAATCTCAGTAATGTCATAAATGCCCCGAATCGGACCAATGCCGATATCGAGCGGAAGGAGCGCGCGCCCTGCGATCGAAATACAGGTCAACAGCGTAATCACAAGGAGAACAGCGCCACCCAGCAGAGCAAGAACGCGGGCAATGACCTCGACGAATGAATTCAAGCGAAGATACATGTTTGCTCCGTCGCGCAAAGTGGTGTGTGTCGAAGGGACGCAATCGCCCCTTCGACAAAATGTAGACGAACTAGCCGCCGTGCTTTTCGATCAGCGCTTGCGCCTGTTCGATCAGTGCAGCGCCATCGATGCCGTTGCTTTCCATTTCAGCAACCCAGCGGTCGATAACCGGTAAAGATGCTTCTTTCCAGCGTGCGACTTCGGCTTCGTCCAAAACGGTGATGGAGTTACCAGCGTCTTCCGCAATCTGGCGCGCACCTGGGTCCATGTCCCACATGACCTGTGACGCGAACGTGGACAGCTTGGCGCCCGATTCCGCATCCAAAATAGCGCGCAGATCATCAGGCAGAGCATCATAGCTTGCTTGGTTCATCACCAATACAATTGCAGCTGTGTACAAAGATTCGTCACCGGAAAATTCCGTATGATTGCCAACAAGCTCGGACAAACGGATCGCTGTTGTGACTTCCCAAGGAATCACTGTGCCTTGGACAACGCCTTTGGACAGAGCTTCGGGGATAGCAGGCAAAGGCATGCCCACGGGTTCTGCACCAAGTTCGGACAACAAATCGTTGATGATCCGTGTTGGCCCGCGCATTGTAAGGCCATCCATATCTTCGAGGCTTGAAACACCATCAGCTGTGTGGATAACACCAGGTCCGTGGACCCAAGCGCCCAGAACTTTCACGTCACTGTATTCGTTAGATTGCCAATCGGTTTCAACCATTTCCCAGTACGCGGCTGCCGTTGCCACAGGGTTCGTCATCATGAACGGCAGTTCAAATACTTCAGTCCGCGGGAAGCGACCAGGGGTGTAGCCTACGACCGTCATTGCAATATCGACAACGCCATCGCGCGCCTGGTCCATCAATTCTGGCGGGCGACCGCCAAGAGACATTGCGTCAAAGTGCTGGATTTCAATCCGACCATCGGATGCGGCCTCAACACCTTCTGCCCAAGGCTTTAGGATCAGGGCTGGAACTGGTGCGGGCGGCGGTAAGAATTGGTGCAGGCGCAGCGTGACATCTTGTGCCATTGCAGCAGACCCAAGCAAAGCCGCCGCGAACGCGCCGGACACTGTGGTTTTAATGAAATTCAATTTAGTCATGTCTTCCTCCCTATGAGACATTTCTGGTGATATTCGGTCTGACTTCAAACTGCTTGTTAGCAGCTGAGACTGGCCGGAGTTCATATGCGCGAGCTAAGACAGTGACCCTCGCAGTTGCAAACGTACTATTGAGCCAAGATGCCCACGCGCGTTTTGTCTTCTTGTTGTCCTCCAGAAGGCCGTCTTCTCCCGTATGATGGCCTTTTCGATATGGCTATTTAGATAGTCGAATTGTTATTATTGAACAATCGAATGAATCTAATATTTACCATCAAGAAACTTGATTTTGGTTGGTATGTCCCTTGCATTACCTAGCGAAATTTCGGTGGGCGTTTTTCCAAAAATGCACGCAGCCCTTCTTTTGCCCCGTCAGATGTCTGCGCCATCGCAGCAGTCATGCTTTCAGTAAACAGCCCTTCAGATCTGGACATGTCCTGAATCCGCGGAAGGGCTTGCATCATAAGGTAATTTGAAAACGGCGCGTTGTCGGCCATCTTACGCGCCAATTCGCGTGCCAATTTCAGGCCCTCACCGGCCTGAACCGAATAGTGTGCAAGACCAAGCGCCAAACCTTCTGCCGCGCCATAATTTCTGCCAGTAAGCATCATTTCACGCATTCTGTCAGCTCCAAGGATGCGCCCAACCCGAACAGTCGCACCACCCCCGACAAAGATGCCTCGCCGCCCCTCCGGTAACTGAAATCGAACGTCAGGCTCGGCAATCCGCACATGGGTCGATGCCGCAATCTCGAGCCCGCCACCAATAACGGCTCCGTTCAAAACGGAAACCACAGGCAGTCTGCCAAATTCAATCAAGTCGGAAACGCGATGCCAATTTCGCGAATGATAGGCGCCTTCAATCGGCTCGCGATGTTCGTGCTCTGCCAAGTCGAGACCGGAGCAAAAATGCCCCCCCTCACCGCGCAAAATCACAGCATTTACAGCCTTTGGCGGCGCAGAGAAAAAAGCGTCAAGTTCATCGATTAACTTATCATTCATCGCATTGCGCTTATCGGGACGATCAAACGTGAGCGTGGCGATATCATCATCCACGTCAACACGGATCGTCTGCGCTGAATTTTCCGCCATTGCATTTGCCTCATTCGAATCCAACAATATTGTTGTAGAGGTTAACAGTTTTGATGTATAGCGTTTTTAACAGGAGGACCCTCATGGTTGATTTCAATGCCGTCAAAGCGATCGATTTTCACACTCACGCGGAGGAGCCTTGCAACCACTGCAATCCACGCGATGACGGCTACACCGAATTCCAAGAGGGCATGGCAGCCTATTTCAAAAACCCAGCCGGTGCTAACGGCATGTTGCCAACGGTTCAGGACACTGCTGCCTACTATCGGGAACGCAATATCGCCGCTGTGATTTTTCCGGTGGACGCCGAACGCGAAACTGGTTTCCGTCGGTATTCCAACGAGGAGGTCGCACAGGTCTGCGCGGAGAATGATGATATCCTCATTCCATTCGCGTCTATCGATCCGGCAAAGGGAAAAGCAGGCGCGCGTGAGGCGCGTCGATTGGTACGTGAATTTGGTGTCCGCGGTTTCAAGTTTCACCCGACCATGCAGGGGTTTTATCCCAACGACCGAGAGGCGTGTTATATGCTGCTCGAAGCGATTCAAGACGAAGGCGCGATCGCGTTGTTTCACACAGGACAGACGGGCGTCGGCTCTGGGATGCGCGGTGGTATGGGGATGCGGCTGAAATACTCAAACCCCATGCATCTTGATGATGTCGCTGTCGATTTTCCGGATATGAAAATCATAATGGCGCACCCGTCATTTCCGTGGACAGAAGAAGGGCTCGCAGTGGCACAACATAAGCCCAACGTCTTTTACGACATGAGCGGATGGAGCCCGAAGTATTTCCCCGAAACCTTCATCCGCTACGCCAACACCATGCTAAAGAAGAAGATGTTATTTGGTTCAGATTGGCCCGCCATTACGCCGGATCGCTGGCTAGCCGATTTTGAAAAGGCTCCGTTCAAAGATGAAGTCCGCCCCCTTATTTTGAAAGAAAATGCGCTGCGGGTGCTCGGCGTGACAGACACCTGATATCGATCTGCAAAGTGTTGAGATCTTTGGTTGGCATTCGATCTGCTAACCTTAGGCTTCAACTGCTGTGCAGCCAAAAGCATGTGGCGAAGGGCGGAATAGATCGGATTTAGAGATGCCGACGATGAATTCGCTAGGCAAAATTATGGATTGAACGAAGCAATCTACAAAATATCTTTTTTGACAGACGTAGAAATAAGGTCTCGAAGCCAAATATGCATCGGGGAATGATGGGTGCGTGTCGTCCACACAAGATCGACATCAAATGGCGCAGCAATGGGGCAGTCAACAATAGACAGCGGCCCGCGATAGGATGCTGCGATCCGGCTCGGTAATGTGGCCACAAGGTCCGTTCCAGAGATCGTCAAATCCAAACATGCGGGGCTTGGTACAGCCATGGCTTCAGTAAGTTCCAGTCCCATTTTTGCCAACTCGATCTGGTATCGCGACCGCCAAGATCCGCCATAGTTTATGGTTACGTGCGGACATAGTGTATATTCTTCTAAACTTAAGGAGCCTTTTGCCAATGAATTGGACGGATCCATGACGCAGACATAGCGATCGTTCAACAGCTTGCGGCAGTAAAAGTCTTGTTCATCAGGTCGCAGCGGCCCAATGAGTAGATCCGCATTGCCACGTTTCAATTGAATGTCACCTGTTCCCGTCGCATTTGACAGGATCAGACGGATGCCAGGGGCTTGGGCCCGCAGCTTACTTATCAGTCCCGGCAAAATGACTGAACGTTCGTAGTAGTTGCAGGCAATCGTGAAAGAACCTTGCGCCGTAGTCGGATTAAAATCTTCGGGTTGAGAAAGTACATCCAACTGTTCAAGGATTCGAGCCGCGGTTTTCACGATTGTGTTGCATCGCTCTGTCGGAATAATTGTCCCGCCTTGCCGAAAGAAAAGCGGGTCTTCGAACACTTTGCGAAGTTTTTCGATCGTGTAGCTGACCGCAGATTGGTTCACATTCAGAATATCGGCAGTCGCGGTAAAAGACCGCCGTTCATGGACGAGTTTCAGGGTGCGCAATGCCGCGAAATCGACGTTTGTCTTGAGTAATTCTGCCATTTCCCACCCTCCTGATCCGCTTTATCGGACATCGCCATACTATCAGAAAATCTGATCACTTCAATCAACTCCATAGGATTGTCAGATTTTAGATGACGCCATAAACACGTCGAACTCGGGCGTTCAGCTCCCGATACCGTGGGGAGGACGGCAAAATGGCTTTAGCACCAACGAATACTGATATTTCAATCGAACAATTGACAGCGGATCCGTATCCGATTTACCGCCGCCTTCGATCAGAAGCACCCGTCGTGCGGGTTGACGCAATCAAGAGAACTTTGCTGACCAAGGCCGCCGATACCCGTGCCGTTAAAGACAATCCAAATCTGTTTAGTTCGAACGATCCATCCACCCCGATGGAACGCGCATTCGAGGCACACACGCTTATGCGAAAAGATGGCGACGATCATATGCGTGAACGGATGGCGATGATGCCTACTTTTTCGGCCAAAAATATCAAAACAGTTTGGGCTCCGGCCTATGAAAAACATGCCCACGCCTATCTTGATCGGCTTCCAAAGGATGAGATCGTCGACCTGTTTCCAACACTTGCTGGGCCATTGTCCGCCCGTATTCTAGCCGAAGTCCTTGGCCTGCCTGACGCGAGCGATGAAGATATGCAACTTTGGTCCCAAGCATTGATTGACGGCGCGGGCAATTTTGGGTGGTTCGACGAACCTTTTGAACGCGTCGCCAAAGCCAACGTTGAAATGAACAAATGCATCCAAGCAAATGCCGAGAGGTTGCGCGCGGAACCAGATCAATCGGCACTATCCGTCATGGTCAATGCAGATGATCCTATCGAATGGAGCCAAATTGTCGCCAATTTGAAAATCGCAATTGGCGGGGGTGTCAATGAACCGCGCGATGCGATGTTGACGATCCTTTATGGGCTTTTGAACAACCCCGAACAACAAGAAGAACTATCCCGCACTGGCGAGTGGGGAAAGGCCTTTGAAGAAGGCGTACGCTGGGTTGCCCCCATTCAGGCAAGTTCAAGGTTGGTGCTGGAAGACACCGAAATCCGAGGCTTAGAAATCCCGAAGGGGGATGTGGTGATGACGATCCAAGCATCGGCCAATCACGACGAAGACCTCTTTGAGCAACCTGAAAAGTTCAACGCTTTTCGGAATAGAAATGTTCATCAAAGTTTTGGGAGCGGCCCGCATCACTGTATGGGTACACACCTTGCCCGTTTGATGGTCGGTAAGATTTTGTTGCCTCTTATATTCGACCGCTTTCCAAACATGACGTTGCCCGATCCGGCCGGCGTCATCTTCAAAGGCTTTGGATTCCGAGGACCGATCAACTTTCCTGTGCGCCTAAGCTGATAATCCCGACACCAGTACAAAGAGATTTCCATGACAAAAGTTACTTTCAAACTCGCCGATGGCGGCGAAGCAATCGTTGATGCGACTGACAACGACAGCGTTATGGACGTCGCGCGCACGAACGGCATAGATGCGATTGCGGCTGAGTGCGGTGGCGAAATGATGTGCGCGACCTGCCACGTCTACGTTGATCAGGCATGGGTTGAAGCCGTCGGCGGCGCATCCGAAGACGAACTAGAAATGTTGGAGTTCGCAGCAAGTGAGGTAAACGCCACAAGCAGATTATCCTGCCAAATTAAGATCAATGACCAAATGGACGGGCTAATCCTTCACCTTCCGGAAACCCAAATATGATCTCTGGAGGGGTCGTAATTGTTGGCGCGGGTCAAGGCGGGTTTCAAGCCGCTGCCAGCCTGCGCGACAAGGGGTTTGAAGGCAAGATCACACTAATTGGTGACGAACCTGGCCTTCCCTACCAAAGACCGCCGTTATCGAAAGCATACATGAAAGACGGCAACGCGGATAAGCTGAACCTTCGGCCTGAGAATTTTTATGCCACCAAAGACATAGATTATCGTGCTCGGACGAAGGTGGTTTCAATCGATCGCGATGCAAAGATGGTGGTGACCCATGCGGGCGATCGGATTGATTATGATCACTTGATTCTTGCCACGGGTAGCCGCAACCGGGTGCCA
This sequence comes from uncultured Octadecabacter sp., assembly GCA_964406585.1. Classification (GTDB taxonomy): domain Bacteria; phylum Pseudomonadota; class Alphaproteobacteria; order Rhodobacterales; family Rhodobacteraceae; genus Octadecabacter. Next base: position 13,670 of record CAYOSK010000050.1, read on the forward strand.
CCAGTAAAAAACCTCGACCTTTGTGGTGTGTTTCAAATGCGCACGCTTGAAGACGCCGCTGGACTGCGGGCGCGGTTACCAAACATCAAACATGCAATTGTAATCGGTGGCGGGTTTATTGGGCTCGAATTTGCCGCTGTTGCGCGTCAGGCTGGCGTGGCTGTCACGGTCGTCGAAGGAGGGCCCCGACTAATGGCACGCGCCGTGTCTGAAACGACGTCTGCGTCCTATTTAGGCGCGCACGAAGGCTGGGGAACCACGGTCTTCCTAAACACTTTCGCTGACGAAATATTGGACGACGGAACAGGGTACGTTTCGGGTTTGAAATTGTCGGACGGACGAACCGTGGCTGGGGACGCAATTATTGTTGCAGCGGGGATTGTTCCCAATTGCGAGATCGCAGAGCACGCTGGTCTAAGCGTAGACAACGGCATTGTTGTTGATGAATTCCTTGTCTCGCCTGACGATCCTTCAGTTTCAGCGCTCGGGGATTGCTGCCTCTTCCCTGACACTGCCGTTGGCAGCATGATACGTTTGGAATCTGTTCAAGCCGCGACAGACCATGCCCGCACAATTGCGGCGCGCCTAACAGGAAACCCGCAGCCCTATTCTGCCGTGCCCTGGTTTTGGAGCGACCAAGCCGATCGCAAACTTCAGATTGCAGGATTGTCCATTGGGGCAAATTCTTGGGAAGTTGTCGAGAATACAGACGAACGGCTTGTTGTTTTGTGTTTTCGGGACGATGAATTTTGTGCGGTTGAAACCGTCAACGAGGTTGCATCGCATATGTCTGGTCGTAAAATTCTAGCATCAGGGCGATCGGTCCGTCGAGATGATCTGACAAAGGACGACTATAACCTGCGCGCTGCCGTGAAGCGCTTGTCAGCGCCTGCTTAGAACGCATATATCGGCATCTTTTGGTTTTCGACGTAGTCCACGGCAAAAGGACGTTCAATCTGGTCAGGAAAATGCCGCAGACCTAACGGGCAGTTTGAAGCCCACGAAACAGACTAGTTGCCAAAAAGATCAAAGCAGCGACGCAAACAATCGAAGGGCCAGCAGGCGTGTCCAACACAAGTGCCGCGCGCAATCCAATAACGACCGATAATGCACCGATTACACCTGCCACAATCGCCATGCCTTCCGGCCCGCGTGACAATGGGCGCGCAGCGGCAGAAGGGATTATCAGCATTGCAGCGATCAAAAGGACACCGACCACTTTGATTGCAACAGCCACAGTAATGGCCAGAGCCAGCGTTAATACCAACTGTTCGCGTTTCGGGTTGATACCGTTTGCATAGGCCAAGTCTTCGTTAAGCGTGGACGTCAAAAGCGCCGACCAACGCCACCCAATCAACGCCGCCACCAAAGCAGCGCCACCCCAGATGACCCCAAGGTCCATTCGCGAAACAGCAAGGATATCTCCGAAAAGGTATGCCATAAGGTCAATACGTATGCCCGATAAGAAAGACACGGCGACCAACCCAAACGCGAGCGCAGAATGCGCCAAGACACCCAACAAAGTATCCATTGCGTAACCCCGGCCCGATAGGAAATTCACGGTAAGCGCCATAAGCAACGCAACGACGACGGCGCCAATGAAAATTGACATGGAAAATGCCAATGACAGCGCAACACCAAGGATTGCCGCATGGGCTGTCGCATCTCCGAAATAGGCCATACGCCGCCACACCACGAAACAGCCCAGTGGCGCGGCCGCTAAGGCCACTCCTGTTCCAGCAAGCGCGGCGCGAACCATAAAATCATCAAGCATTATTCGGCGGCCTCGGTATGGTCGTGGGTGTGATCGTGATCATGCTCGTGTCGATAAAGAGCGAGTGCGCCGCCTGTCCCTGTGCCGAACAAAGCGCGATATTCTGGCGCCGAAGCAACAACAGCAGGGGTGCCTTCACAGCAAACATGTCCGTTCAAGCAAATAACGCGATCAGACGCGCTCATGACGACATGCAGTTCATGGCTAATCATCAGGACGGCGCATCCAGTGGCTTGGCGTACGCTTTCGATCTGTTGATAGAAGGCCGCAGACCCACGCTGATCCAACCCTTGCGTGGCCTCATCAAGCAACAAAACACTCGGGTTGCCCAAAAGAGCGCGCGCTAAAAGAACCCGTTGAAATTGCCCACCGGACAAGTTGGATAATTGCGCGCCTGACAGATCGGGAACTCCGGCTTGGGTCAACGCGCGATCAATATTGTTGGCAGAAGTGCCCGTTGGAAGACGCAAAAACCGCGCAACTGTCATGGGAAGAGTTTCATCAATGTGCAATCGCTGTGGCACATATCCCAAAGTAACACCGTCGCCACGTGTTACAATGCCATCAGCCGGTTTGACCGCGCCGATGATCGCTCGCAGAAGACTCGTTTTGCCAGATCCGTTTGGCCCAACAATAGTTACGATCTCACCCTTCTCGAGACTCAACGAAACGCGAGACAACACGGTATGGGCACCATAGCGAATGCTCAGATCTTTGACCGCGATCAAACTCATGCGTTGTCCTTGTCCGTACATGCAGGGCAGACGCCTTCGGCCTCCACGACCGTTCGTTCGATCTTAAACCCTGTCGCACGGGCTGCATCGCCCAGCGAACCGCGTGCCGGTGAACTCTGTGTTTCGGCAACTGCGTCACAAATCCTGCAAATCATAAAAGCTGGGGCATGTGCATCCGTTGGATGCGCACATGCGATGAACGCGTTCAACCGTTCAATTTTGTGCGCCAAACCGTTCATCACTAGAAAATCTAGCGCGCGATAAGCAACTGGTGGCTGTGATCCAAACCCATCTTCGCGCAGTCGATCAAGAATTGCATAAGCGCCCAGTGCTCGATGTTCCTGAGCAAGTATCTCGAGCACCTTTCGACGCACAGGAGTGAAACGCAAACCTTCTTTGGCACAGCGTGCCTCTGCCGCTGCAATGGTATCTTTCACGCAGGCACCATGATTGTGGTTCGCAAACCCGACAGGGATAGCGCCATGTTGATTGTTCGACTCACTTGTCATGTTATTACATTTCGGCTAAGCAGCTTGAAATGTTATAAAATCACATAGGTTTGCCGATGTCCAGAAACGTTGCTTTGCTCTCTCTTACTGCCACTCTTTTGGGTGGGACGGCCCTTGCTGACGTCCCAAGCGTGGTGACCGACATCGCACCGATTCATTCCTTGGTTTCGCGCGTAATGGAAGGCGTAGGAACACCCGAACTGGTCATTCAATCCGGCGCAAGCCCGCATGAATATAGTTTACGCCCCTCAGAGGCATCCGCCCTACAAAGCGCCAACATTGTCTTTTGGGTTGGTGAGGACCTAACACCTTGGCTTGGCGATGCAATTGAAACACTGGCGCCAAATGCTGCTGTTACATCTCTGTTGGAATCGGACGGAACGGCGAAATTGGAATTCCGCGAAAATGCGCTGTTCGAAGCACACGATCACGGCGACGATGATCATGACGAACACGACGAGCACGATCATGAAGACGAAGATCACGATGAACACGACGAGCATGATCACGAAGACGAAGATCATGATGAACATGACGAGCATGATCATGAAGACGAAGATCATGATGAACATGACGAGCATGAGCACGAAGACGAAGATCATG
>CAYOSK010000051.1:0-909 GCA_964406585.1 uncultured Octadecabacter sp.
CTGATCCGCCCTTCGAAGTTGCGGTTGCCAGACAGAACAGATGTCGCGACCAGATCGCCCTCGGCGATCGCCTCGGACAGTTCTTTCTGGATCGGGCCAGAGTTGCCGATACAGGTTGTGCAGCCATAGCCAACAAGGTTGAAACCAAGCGCGTCGAGGTCTGTTTGCAGGCCAGCGGCTTCCAGATACGCAGACACAACCTGCGAACCGGGTGCGAGGGACGTTTTGACCCAAGGTTTGCGGTTCAAACCCAGTGCTGCGGCTTTGCGCGCCACTAGGCCCGCGCCGATCATCACGTAGGGGTTAGATGTGTTGGTGCAGGATGTGATGGATGCGATGACGACTTTGCCAGATTCCATTGTGTAGTCTTCGCCCGCAACAGCGACTTCTTTGCCCATTGGGCGTTTGAACGTATTCTCCATCTCGGACGCAAAAGCGTCTTTCGCGCCTGTGAGGGCCACGTAATCCTGCGGGCGTTTCGGGCCGGAGATCGCTGGGACAATGGTGCCCATGTCGAGTTCGAGCGTGGAGGTGTACACTGGGTTGTAATCCGCGCCGCGCCAGAACCCGTTTTCTTTCGCGTAGGCTTCGACCAGCGCAATGCGGTCTTCATCACGGCCCGTATTGCGCAGGTAGCGCAGAGTTTCACCGTCAATCGGGAAGAAGCCACAGGTCGCGCCGTATTCGGGCGCCATGTTGGCGATTGTCGCACGATCCGCAAGCGGCAGACTGTCGAGACCTTCACCGTAAAATTCAACAAATTTGGAAACAACGCCGTGAGCGCGCAGCATTTCAACGACTTTCAGCACAAGGTCTGTGCCTGTTGTGCCTTCCATCATGGCACCCGTCAGCTTGAAGCCGACGACTTCGGGGATGAGCATAGAAATTGGCTGACCGAGCATCGATGCT
>CAYOSK010000051.1:919-17202 GCA_964406585.1 uncultured Octadecabacter sp.
ACCCCAACCCAGAACGGCCGCACCGTTCACCATCGTGGTGTGGCTGTCTGTGCCCACGAGGGTATCAGGGTAGGCGACTTCGACGCCGTTCTGGTCCACATCGGTCCAGACGGTCTGGGACAGGTATTCTAGGTTCACTTGGTGACAGATACCGGTGCCGGGGGGGACAACGCGGAAATTGGAAAACGCAGACTGGCCCCATTTCAGGAATGTGTAGCGTTCGAGGTTGCGTTCATATTCACGGTCCACGTTCATCTGGAACGCACGCGGGTTGCCGAATTCGTCAATCATAACTGAGTGGTCGATCACAAGGTCAACAGGGTTCAGCGGGTTGATCTGTTGCGCATCGCCACCAAGCGCCACAATCCCGTCGCGCATCGCGGCCAAGTCAACAACAGCCGGAACGCCAGTGAAATCCTGCATCAGGACGCGGGCAGGGCGGTAGGCGATTTCACGGGGGTTCTTGCCACCCTTGGCGCCCCATTCTGCAAAGGCTTTGATGTCATCTACATCAACAGTCTTACCATCTTCGAACCGCAGCATGTTTTCCAAAACCACCTTCAATGCGGCCGGCAGCTGCGAAAAATCGCCAAGGCCAGCTTCGGTTGCAGCGGGGATGGAATAATAATCGATCGACTGCGCCCCAACGCTCAGCGTTTTGCGGGTCTTGGCGGTGTCCTGTCCAACAGTGATGGGCATCTTGGCTCTCCTAATGGGTGGCTTCAGTGATTCTGTTGGCGGTATACAATTGCACACAATACCTGCCAACCCCTGTTTCCGCGCATATTGAAGGGTTTTGTCTATGCTTGGAATGCGGCGTATCGCGCAATTGTAACAGGCCCTCGCAAACGGTTGATTGGCGCTGATGGTGTCAGCGGGTTAGGAAGGGGCGTAATCAAGGAATCCCCATGCGTCGAACCATATGCACACTTGCGACTTGCCTTGCCTTCGCGGCCCCTGCCGCTGCTGACGGACCCGTGCTTGTTGAACTTTATACGTCTCAAGGCTGTTCAAGCTGCCCGCCTGCGGATGCGTTGATGCACGAACTGGCGCAGCGTTCTGATGTTATTCCTTTGGCGCTGCATGTGGATTACTGGGATTACATTGGCTGGGCCGACAATTTTGCCAACCCCGAACACACTGCACGCCAACAGGGCTACGCCCGTGTCGCAGGCGCGCGGTCGATCTATACACCGCAAATGATCATTGGTGGTGAAGATCATGTGATTGGCACGAAGCCTATGGAACTTGCAGACAACATCATGTCCCAAAAGACCGACCCGACAGGGGTTGATGTGTCGATTTCGCGATCTGGCGATCAGGTTCACATCACCGGACAAACCGCGCGCAATTTGCCAAACGGAACGGTTGTTCAGATCGTACGTTACACCCCTGAACAGACGGTTTCGATCCGACGCGGCGAAAACGCCGGGCGTGAGCTAAGCTATGCCAATATCGTGACAGATTGGCGCGCCGTAGGCGAATGGCGGGGGACTGACGATCTTGACATGGTCGTTGATGTCACGGGCACTGAACCAATCGTGGTCGTGGTGCAGGAACCCGGGCCAGGTTCTGTAATGGCGACCGCCGTTCTGCGCTAAGGTGATTTTACGAGGCCTGTGCCGATCATAGAGTCGCGGGTGACAAGTGCGGCCAATTCTTGTTCGGAGAGGTGTTCAGAGCCAACGGGGCGTTGCGGTATGACGATGTAACGCATGTCAGCGGTGCTATCGTGCACACGAACTGTCACTGATGCCGGCAAATTGACCCCGAATTCTGACAAGACGGATCGGGGTTCTTTGACGGTCCGACTGCGGTATGCACGGGATTTGTACCAATCCGGCGGCAACCCCAAAAGATTGCGGGGATAACATGAACATAGCGTGCAAACGATCATGTTGTGTTCTGTCGGGGTGTTTTCAAGCGCGATCAGTTTGAGTGGGCCAATGTCAAACCCCATCGTCCGGGTCGCGGCGCTTGCATCGTTCAAAAGGGCAGCGCGAAAGTCTGGATCGGCCCAAGCGCGTGCGACGACACGCGCGCCATTTGCGGGGCTGCGTGCATCCATCGCGTCAATCTGCGCCGCAATTTCCGAAGGGGTTGTGATGCCTTTTTCAATCAACAACTCTCGAATAGCGATTTCCATGACTTGCCAGTAGCTGAGCGGGGTATCATCGTCCTCGCGGTAAGGGTGGCCAGACGGGCTTAGGTGGTCGGGATGGTCATGGGGCATCTATAGGGTCCAGCCAATGTTCGTAAATTTCCGCATCGAGCGTATCGTTAGGATTTTCCGTATGTTCGCCCCAGATATCACGCATGCTGAACCGCACACGATGCAGTGGCTTGGCCTTCCCCGGTTGTCCATATGCGAGGTCTTCTGGGTTTGGAAACGGGCCGAGTGATCGTTCAATCACACCTGTTTTCCCGCGTAAATATGCAGGAGTGCGGACATGGCCGGGCGGCACAAAGGTTTTGACACGGACTCGGAGGGTCATGACAGCGACGCGGCGTCGCCATAGGTCGCGCCACGCGCGCCCACCTGTTCCATTTTCAGGGCCAGTTCGGCCGTTGTATAAGCCCCGCCTTCGATGAGGTTCTGGTTCACGGCCGCAATCCAACGTTCATAGTATGTCATGGTTTCAAAGGCGTCTTCGCCCATGTCTTCAAGGACGCGGCGCAGACCGTCTACTGTGAAAAAGCCCTGCGCGGATCCGATGATCATCAATGCATCAACGCGCTTTTCCCATAGCGAAAAATCATGTTGGTCGGTCGGAACCGGCCCGGCGTCATTCCCGCCCATATCATGCCAGCGTTGTTTTGGGTGAGGTGGCTGTTTCATAGCCCAAGCCTATGGCGTGACGAGGCCCATTGCCAGTGTTTAGTCGTCTTCGTCGGGTTCAACCAACGTAATCACGCCACCATCTGCGGCATCTCTAATCGCGGTGACGACGGCGTTCTGAGCGGCTTCGGCATCGGCCTGTTTAAGCGCGCCGACTTCGGCCATTTCTTCGCGCAGGTTTTCGGCCATGCGTTTCGACATGTTGTCCAGCAAATGTGACGCCGAAGGTTCCAGCTTGCCGCCGGCTTTTGTGGCGGATGCAAGCGCACGGACCAGTTCGCCCGGATCAATATCGCGCATGATTTTGGGGACATCTTGGACTGACACACGTGCGGCAATGTCGGCAAACGTAAAGATTGATTTTCGCACGCCCTCACCGAATTCTGTGTCTTCTGCCAGCAGGCCTTCAAGGATATCTTCACGGGTTGCGGCGGCTGTGGAATTCAGGATTGCGCCAATCCGGCTTTCGGCGGTGTCACTAAACGCAGGCAACGGGGCTCCACAATAGTTTTGGGCCAATCCGGTTCCAATACGTGTGATGGAATCTGGTCGTATTCCTGTGGTTTTTGAAATTGCAAAAGCAATGCGTCGCGCATCCGGGCCGTTTAGTAACCCAAGCAGCTTTGCGGCCTTTGCTGTGGGAAGTTTCGACAACAGAATTGCAGAAACCTCAGCGCTTTCTGCCGTTGTAATCGCGACCATGTCTTCCACTTCGAGCGCAAGAACCATCGCCCAAGGATCGCTGCCTTCCTGAGATGCGGCTTCTTCACGAAGTCGCGAAACGGTTGCAGGGGAAATTCTGCCTTCCAATGATTTAAGCGCCGCTTCGATGCTGCCAGGCGGGGTCAAAGCCACGTCGGATAAATCCCGCGCAAATTCTTCGGCGACGCTGTGCAGCGTTGCGCGATCAATAACGTTCAAAGCGCCCAGTTCTTTGGTCAGGCGCGCCTGTGCGTCTTCAGGTAATTCCGTAAGCGGCAGGTCGCCCCCCTCGCGCAGGAGCATTTGAACGACCATTGCCGCCTTGCGTGATTGTGTGACATGCGAAGACGGGAAACTGTCCATCACCAAACGTTCCTTTCAAAGGTGTGGTTGGCATAAAACAGTTTCGTGAAGGCACACTTAACAATGCCGTTGAGAACGGCCATTTTTGGCCATCGCAGATTTCTGGCTTTGGCCAAAAAAAATCTTTAAATCGTTCTTTTGGGACGCGCCTAGAAGGATGAAAACGGCGCTAGTTCGTCGATTTGAATGCTGGGGCCGTGCATGTCCGTGTTGATTAATTGGCCACGTTGATGCAGAAAATCTGTCCGCAAAAACGCGATTGAGCAACGGCGCCGCTCTGCGTGATTCACTCAGGGGTTGTGCGGTCGGGTCATTTGCACTGACAGGCTTTGAAGCTGCTCTCGTACCGCATCTTCCATGCCTTCTTTGCCCGCGGTTAGGGCGTGTAAGTCTTGCACGCGTTCAATAAGGCTCGTTATTTCTTCGTCTGAAAATTCGCGATCTGGGTGGGCAAAGCCTGCGACGCTGCGTGTTCCGCCCGCTTCGATCCCGATGGCGACACCGTAAGCCATGTCATAGGCAAGCGACTGTTCTAAAATATTTTCACTGTCCATGTTGGCCAGTTCGGACCAACGGACCGAGCCGTTGTTGCTGAACCCCCAACGCACGATCGGATCCACCATTACATACCCTTTTTCGGAATAGATATCGGTCCATTCTTTGGGGTAGGTTTGAAATAGAAACTCCGGCGATGTCAGGCGAATATGAAACGCGATTGCGAAACCAGACGGCGAGGTATGCTGAAGCGAGCCTAGGATATCTTTGATCTTACTGATATTCGCCATTTTTCGAGCTCACTCGCTTTATAGTTGCTTGCAATTGAAGAGGTTGCCTAAGATGAGTTCACAAGACAATGTCGGAATGCTAGGTGACTCTGAGGTAAATTGATAGTGACTTTTGCCCCAAAGAATCGCCGAAAGGGCGCGTGTTGAAAGAACTCTCATCGACAGATGATGTTAAGACTCTGGCCAAGTCTGGCTTCTACCTTGCTTTGCGGGTTGGTTTTGCGTTTCCGCTTGAGGAAATAAATGAACTTCCGGCGCCTTGGGTCGATCACTACACTAACCATCGTTTCATGCTGCACGATCCGGTGATCCGTTGGATTTATGCGAACACAGGCGCTATTGCATGGAGTGGCATAGACCTGCCCGATCCGATGCGCGTTTTGGGGCAAGCGCAAACATTCGGTTTGCGCTACGGAGTGGCCGTGGCCTGTTTTGATGGGAACCGTGAAGGGCAGCGATCTTTTGGAACCTTTGCGCGTTCAGATCGTGAGTTTGATCGCGATGAAATCGAGGCTTTGCATACATACGTCGTGCGACTTCATCATGAAAAAGCCCCCCCAACGAACCTAACACGGGCCGAATTGGAAGCGCTAAAGATGGTTAAGGAAGGGCAGCGGCTTAAACAGATTGCCCATACCCTCGGCGTGACAGAGGGTGCGGTAAAGCAGCGCCTAAAGAATGCCAAAACTAAATTGAATGCGAGTACGTCTGCGCAAGCTGCTGCAATGGCAGGAGAATTTGGCCTTTTTTGAAGATATTGAATTTATTAACAAAAGATTAATTTCGTAATTCCGATCAAAAGGCGATTTTGGATCACTTATTTTTGGACGAATTTTTTGTTAAGGTATGGTTTCTTAGTTAACATCTAATTCTGTGGCAGGCTAAATGGACTCTCCAAATAGGAGAGTAATCATGAAAAACGTCACCTTTGAATTGTCGAACGTGCATCAGCACGGTTCTTCTTTCTACGACTATCTGGCGCTGCGAAAGCAGTTCTTTGTCGACACCCTTAACTGGCAAATTCCGCATAACGCCGATGTGGAAATGGACCAATATGATAACCCCATGGCGCGCTATTCGCTCGTCTTGGATGAAGACGGGCGGGTTTTGGCGGGGTCACGCGCCATGTCAACGGCCGCCCGTTGGGGGGACCATACCTATATGCTAAAAGATGCCATGACTGGTAAGCTTGATACCATTCCGTCCGACTTGCTGACGGATGTGATTGACAGCCCCAAAATCTGGGAATGCACGCGACTTGTCATATCACCTGACATTAAATCCATGCGGCAACGGACGGCCTGCCTTGATCTGATCGTCGAAGGTTTGATCGACATGGCCAATGCCGAGGGCGCCGATACATTGATTTCGTTGTCAAATCTATGGCTTCTACGCGCGTTAAAGCGGCTTGGGTATGGCGCGGAACTCATGGGGGATCCATACACAAATGATGACGATGGGCACAAATATGCAGTGATGGCGATTGCAGCGCAGCATAAGCATGTGACGCAACAAGCCGCTGCATGATTGAAACCATCCGTGGGCCCCATGGGGTGGGCCCACGGAGGATTCTTCAGTCTTTGAAAACGCGTGCGAAAATCGTGTCGACATGTTTGGTATGATAATCGAGATTAAAGTTCTCGTTGATCGCATCCACGCCAAGCGCGTCTACGACCGCCTCGTCCGCAAGCAATTCTTCGCGGAAATCTGTGCGGTGTTCCCAAACCTTGAGCGCGTTGCGCTGAACCATTGAATACGCGTCTTCGCGGCTTACGCCGGCCTGTGTCAGGGCCAGCAGTACCCGTTGGGACATAACCAGCCCCGGAAATTTGTTCATGTTATCCAGCATGTTGTCTGGGAAAATCAGCATTTTATCGATCACACCGGCCAACCGGTTCAAAGCGAAGTTCAACGTAACAGTTGCATCAGGCCCAATGCCGCGTTCGACCGATGAATGGCTGATATCGCGTTCATGCCAAAGCGCGACGTTTTCCATTGCGGGTATGACTGTCATACGGACAAGGCGGGCCAATCCTGTCAAGTTTTCCGTCAGCACAGGGTTTTTCTTATGCGGCATCGCAGAAGACCCTTTTTGCCCCATCGAGAAAAATTCCGCCCCCTCAAGAACTTCGGTGCGTTGCATATGGCGGATTTCGGTTGCGATGTTTTCGATGCTGCTTGCGATGACGCCAAGTGTCGCGAAAAACATGGCATGACGATCGCGCGGAATAACCTGTGTGCTGATCGGTTCGGGGGTAAGCCCAAGTTTGGTACAGACGTGGTCTTCGATGGCGGGATCAATATTTGCGAAGGTTCCGACAGCCCCTGAGATTGCACCGGTTGCGATTTCGCTGCGTGCGAGTTCAAGACGTGCGAGGTTGCGATCCATTTCCGCATAGAACCGTGCAAAAGTCAGACCCATTGTTGTGGGTTCGGCGTGGATGCCGTGGCTGCGACCGACGCGGACGGTCATTTTATGTTCCATCGCGCGTTTTTTCAACGCAGTTAGCAAGCCTTTGACATCTTTAATTAAAATGTCGGACGCGCGCACCAATTGGACGTTGAAGCAGGTGTCTAGCACGTCTGAAGACGTCATGCCCTGATGTACAAAGCGCGCTTCGTCTGAGCCGACGTGTTCTGCCAAATGGGTCAGAAACGCGATAACGTCGTGTTTTGTAACGGCTTCAATTTCATCAATACGAGCCACATCGAATTCAACGTCTTTCGCTTTCCAGACGGCCTCAGCGTTTTCGCGCGGGATGACACCGATGTCCGCCATCGCGTCGCAGGCATGCGCTTCGATTTCATACCAGATGCGGAACTTGGTCGCCGGTTCCCAGATGTCGGTCATTTCGGGGCGGGCATAACGAGGAATCATGGGCATCTGGCCTTTTCTGGAGGTTCTAAATCATGTGTGGGCGTCATAAGGTGGTGCAACGATATGAACAAGGGAGGGGAGCGAGATGCGCGCGTTTCTAGTCATAGTGACCGTTTGGGCCATGCCGCTGAGCGCGCAAGATGCTTTACCTCTCACAGGTGATCAGATTGCGGCGGCGCTGACGGGGCGTTCGGTCGTTTATGCCGGCGGCGAAACGCAGGATTTTCGGACATCTGGACGCACTTTGTACAATGCGGGTCATGACAGCTGGGGGTATTGGGCGATACGTGGCGATCAATACTGCAGCCAATGGCCGCCAGCGGACGGTTGGGCGTGCTATGATGTCTTGGAAGTTGAACAGGGCGTCCGGTTCATCGGGGCAGATGGAAGTTTTTCTGACGGAATTTACACGCAGTGACGCGACGCTTGCTGGATTTTCTTGGAACCTTTGATGTTCGCCGGACAATCGAGGACGCGCGAAGTGGTCAAACTGCGATCTTTGAAGGACGCATGAGCCTAACCGGTGATGGTAATACTGCCAGCTACGAAGAAACCGGGCATCTTTTGACAAATGGACAACGGTTCGCAGCACAACGACGGTATATTTGGCAAACGACAGGTGATGGTATCGCGGTGCTGTTCGAAGACGGACGCGCATTTCATGATTTTGACCCTGAGCAGGGCGGGCAAGCAAGCGAACATCAGTGCGGTGAAGACATGTATCGCGGCGGTTACGGGTTTTCGAATTGGCCTAGTTGGTCAGTAACATGGGACGTCGTTGGGCCCCGCAAAGACTACCGATCGGTCACTTGGATGACGTTACGCAAAGGTTAGACATCTGTTGGGCCTTGCAGATGGGCTGCGCACGGGGTTATCAGCAAAACGAGACAATTTTTTTCAGGAGGGCGATATGTCCACAGCCTCAACAAATATGGTTCTAAGTGACCGCCTTTGGGATGCCCAGGGTTTCGCACTTTGGATGAAACGCGCGATTTTGCTGCTGGCGGGTGTTGCTGCCCTTACGGTGTCGGCCAAAATCCAGATTACGACCATTCCTGTTCCGGTCACTTTGCAGATGCTGGTTATCATGGTGATCGGTGCCGCCTACGGGCCTTTGCTTGGGGCTGCGACGGTCGCGTCTTATGTTGCGCTTGGGTTCCAGGGTTATCCAGTCTTTGCAGGCGCGACGGCTGGTCCAGCCTATGTGTTCGGTGCCACCGGCGGTTATCTTCTTGGGTTCATTATTGCAGCTTTTGTTGTAGGTGCATTGGCCAAAGCTGGTTGGGATCGATCCCCGCTGCGGATGGCCGCTGCAATGGCAATTGGCATTCTGTGCGTCTACATCCCCGGCGTTGCATGGCTGAGCGCTGGCTTTAGCATTTTGGGCGGTGCTGCAAGCGCATTGGCAGGTGGTTTGGCTGAACCCTTCGCGGGTTACGGATGGTCCAATTGGTATGCGTATGGCGTCAAAACATTCATCTGGGTGGACGCGCTGAAGCTGGTCGTTGCTGTTGTTGCGTTTCCAGCGATCTGGAAACTGGTCGGCGACGCACGCGGGTAAACCTGCTGCACGAACCTAACTATCGATGAGGCGCGCAGATTTTTTGCGCGCTTCAGTTCGTTTGTGGCTCGCTCGCCAGCTGCGTTTCGATGTGGTTTGAGCGTTCCATGGTTTGATGGACAGGGCAGCGATCTGCGATTTCCAACAAACGTGCGCGCTGGTCGGCGTCCAGATGTCCGCCTAGGGTGATGCGGCGCATAAAACTGTCAATCTTTGATCCGCCATTACCTTGAGCGTCTTGGCCATGAACCTTGCTGTGTGAAACATCAACGCTGACATGTTCTAATGGCCAACCTTTGCGGCGCGCATACATGCGGATCGTCATAGACGTACACGCGCCGAGGCCAGCCGCCAGCAAACCATAGGGTGTTAAGCCCTGATTGGTCCCGCCGTAGGCTGCGGGTTCATCGGCAAGAATGTGATGTGGACCTGATTGTATGTCCTGCAAAAAACCCTCTGGATCGGCCTCGCTGACGCGCAGGATGCCTTCAGGGGTGCCAATGGGCGGCGCGGCGCGCGTCAATTCAAGATAGCGGCTTGCCCATGTGGCTATGACGTCTGCTGCGTATTCAGCGTCTTCTGTTCGGGTCAAAAGGTGGTCGGTATCATCGAGTGTGATAAAGGATTTCGGGTGTTTGGCCGTCACAAAAATTTGTGACGCATTGTCGATCGACACGATCCCATCGCGCGGGCCGTGCAAAACCAAAAGCGCGGCGTTCAACGATTTGATCGCTGACGTTAGGTTGGTTTGGGAAATGTCGTTTAGGAACTCGTTGGAGATGCGGAACGGGCGTCCCCCCAAAGAAACCTCGGCGACGCCTTCAGATACGATCTGCGGTAGGCTGGCGGCGAAATTATGTGTGACATGGTCAGGATCAAAGGGCGCGCCGATTGTGACAACCGCTTTGACGGCATCCATTTGCGGTGCGGCGGCAAGAACGGCAGCACCCCCCAATGAATGACCGATCAAGAGGGACGGGGGCATGTCGCGTTCGCTGAGTTCTGCATAAGCAGCCATCAAATCCTGCACATTGGTGGTGAAGGTTGTGTTTTCAAATTCGCCTTCGGAATGGCCTAGACCCGTGAAATCGAACCGCAACACGGCAATACCCATTGTGGCAAGGCGCGCGGCGATGCGACGGGCAGCAGGAATATCTTTGGAACAGGTGAAACAATGCGCAAACAGGGCCGTCGCCAAATGCGGGCCATCAGGCATATCAAGGCGGGCGGCAAGCCGTTGACCACTATGGCCGGGAAATGTGAAACGTTCAGTGGGCATTGGGTTTGATCCTTTGGTTGCGCCCAAGGTGGACCTGCACCTGTTGCAAGACAAGATGTGTGACGAGAGCGTCACGGGAAGGTGAGAGATATGCGTGACTATTTTGGTTTTGTTGCGCTTTGCGCAGTAGGTTTAGTGGGTTTTGGCTACTTTGGCGTTTGGTCAGCTGCAGCAGACAGTTTTGCAGTGCTACGAGTGCCCATGGCGATCGTAGCAGGGGTAGCCACCATTTTGGCTTGGCCGCGCCGGCTGTTGCGTTGGTTGGCATGTTTCGGCTTTTTGGCCGTTATGCTTCCTATCTTCATGCCTCGTTTAATATCCGCTACGGCGTCAGATTATGATTATGTGCTATATCAGCAGAACCTATTGTTCCTTCGTCAAGATAATGAGGATTGGCTTGAAGCAGTAATCAACAGGGGGCCAGACTTCATGACGCTTCAAGAGGTGTCAGGCCGCAACCGTGTCTTGATGACAAGATTAGCTGCGGAGCTTCCTAGTCAGCTATATTGCGACTTTGCTAGTGTTGGCGGAGTTGCGGTGTTGTCCCATTTCTCAATGGTTGAAGGCAGCGACGTTTGCGACGAAAAGAATGGTCTTGCCGCGGCGCAATTCGACACGCCTCACGGTCCCGTTTGGTTAGCTTCAATTCATTTGCATTGGCCTTGGCCTTATGGGCAGACCGCGCAGGTGAACCGTTTGGTCGCGACGCTTGAGCGCTTGGATGGACATGTCATTATCGGCGGTGATTTCAATCAAGTGAGGTGGTCCAACACAATTTCACGGATTGAGCAGGCCAGTGGGACGACCTTGATCGGCCCCCATGCCCCCTCGTTTCATGTACGAGGTTTTCCCGTTGGGATTGATCACATTTTGACAAGCGCGGCTTATGCGCAAGAGGTGCGTGTGGCGCCTAAGCTCGGATCAGATCATAACGGCGTCATTGCCTTTCTAACTCGACCTATCCCCCCATAAGGGCAGTGTCCCACGGATAGGTCGTGAGCCGTTCATACCCATCTTCCGTGATCAGCACCTGATCTTCTAATTTGATTGAGAAATCTCCACCGACTTCGCCGACCAGTGCTTCGACACACAAGGTCATTCCGGGCTTCAGGTCGTGATCGAACGCGCCGTCCACCATTTTGTCGGGGTAGGCAACCAACGGCCATTCATCACACAGGCCAACGCCGTGCATCAGGCAGCTGTATTTCTGCGCCTGATACTTTTCATGAAGCACGTGGGTGTTGCGCGACAGGTCCTGAATGTTCACCCCGGGGCGCAGCATTTGCATATTGGTTTCAATGTGTTCCACAGCGTGTTTCATGGCCTCGATCATATCAGCGCGTGGTTTTTCATCCCCGATCCACCATGTGCGCGAAATGTCGATGCAGATGCCGTAGGACCCGATCAGATCGGTATCAAACGCGAGGATTTCATTGGGTTTGGTGATGCGGGGGCCGCATTCCTGAAACCAAGGATTCGTGCGCGGACCGGAGGCCAAAAGACGGGTTTCGATCCATTCGCCGCCGCGTTTGATGTTTTCTGCGTGCAGTACCGCCCAAATGTCATCTTCGGACGTGGTGCCATTCCCCGAATGAGCGCGGGCAAAGTCTTCCATCGCTTTACAGGCCGTTTCGCAGGCGTGATTGGCGCAGCGCATCGCCAGAATTTCATCGGGGCCTTTGATGGACCGCGCGTGTTCGGTAACCTCTTCACCTTCCATGACGTCGAAACCGCGGGCCTCTAAGGCCTTCAAACCTTGCACCATAATTTTATCGACGGCGAGGCGGGGGTTGGCTCCTGCGTGTTGCGCGATCACATCTTTGATTTCGTCCGCAAAAGTGGACGCTGCCTGTAGGCCCTTGTCCCCATTTGAAAAATAGAACATCGACGCGCCAGATCTTTGTTCGCGGACCAACGGGTTGAATTCGCTTAAGAAAGGAGAGTTTTTATAGTCCCACATGATCATGTAACCGTCCGCGCAGACCAGGACCGCGCGAAACGGGTTGTGGGTGTTCCAAAGCTGCATGTTGGTACTGTCAGTGGCATAGCGGATGTTGAGCGGATCAAACATCAACACGCCACCATAGCCGCGGTCGTTAATCTGCTGGACCAACCGATTGAGTCGATATTCCCGCATTTTGGACAGGTTCGGAAGGATCAAGCCAGCGGCTGCCCATTCATCAAACGCCAATTGCGTCGGCCCGATTTCAATGCGGTCATTGTCGTTGGGTGTACCATCCCCAAGCGTCGCCCCTTTGGACGGGTCGATTTTGCGGGTCTCGCGATAATGGGTGTTCATGGTTGTCCTCCTTTGGCCTAGGTTGGCCGCACCATAAACTTGGCGGTCGCAGATTTGCCTGTCAGGTTCAAAAGCGACATTGAGGCAAAGCGATTGAAACAGCCTATTTTGCAGGATCAAATGCCAGTTGGGCAGCTTAAGGCCGCGCGTGCGCGTCTGCCAGCAATGCAACCCGTTCAAGGGCCTTGGTTGTTTTGCGACGCCGCATATACGGAGCAAATGGCTGAACGGCGGCGTCTTTTGCGTCACCGAGAAAGCGATGTCTATCAACAAACACAGTCGGGCCGTGCTGCGGCGCGCGGTTTCTTGGCCATGGCGCTAGATGCTTTGCCGCCTGAATTTAGTTTAACAGGAGGTCACGTGACGTGCCCGGATGGGTATACGGTTTCGCTGGATTGGGACGATCCATTGTGGAGCGTTGGCCATATGTTGCAGCAGGACGTTTGTATTTTGGAACAACACGAGGGTGTCCATGTGCTGAGCGGTGCCGTGCTATGTTTCCCTGCAAGTTGGACGTTGGCGCAAAAGATCGGAAAGCCGTTGATCGACATACATCAGCCTGTTGAAGACTATGACTCTGAGATCGCTAAAAGAGTTCAGCGATTGTTTGATGGCGTGAAAGAGGGGCGGCCGCTTTGGCGGGCAAATGCCATGCGTTATGAAGATCCCGCGCTTTTCCAGCCGCGTCTAGAGAATGACCCACGCCCGATAGGAAGCGCAACGGCATCATTCGTACGCAGTGAACGGCAGACGGTTTTAAGATTGCCACAGCCTAATGCTGTGGCGTTCATGATCCATACCACGGTTGTCAGAGACTAAAGCGCCAAAGCGAGAATTATTGTGCTGGCAACAAGGCCGGTGCCGATGCAGTGAATGCGTGTTGAAATAGCCCAACGTGCCGGATCCATCGCAATATCGAGCATTGAACGAGGTTCTGCTTCGTAAGGGGACTGTTGCCCTTTGAACGAAGGAACACCGCGGGTTTGCCATGCGGCGGGCATTGATGTTGCGCCTTCACGAACGGCTGACGCGGGACGATCGGACAAGCGGTGCGCGCCAAAGCTAACAGTTTGGGGCGAGCGCGTGGGCACTGATGCATATTTTGAAACACTGGTCATACCCTTCTATCAACCATGTCTGGGTCAACATCACGTTAACGTAAGGGCAATTTGGTGCGATTAATGCGGCACAAATGGGGCAGATGGGACACTCTCGGATACTCCCCAACTGTGTCCCGTTTTGGGTGTGGTGTCACAATATGAAATCAATCTCTGTCAGCCCAAGAGTCCCGGTTAAATCAACGCGCATATCGGCGGTCCCGTTGCCGTCGATGTCGGCGTAAACCTCTGTATTTCCGCCTGTTTCAAGGGTTATGATTGACGCGATACCGCCCGCAGTGAATGCGCCCGCAATGTTGATGTCAAATGCGCCTTGCATGGCCCGATCGAAATCAAGCAGGTCGATTCCCACCTCAAAGTCGGTGATCTCATCAGCGTTTGCCGTGTCCGTGCTGTCGGCCGTGCGGCGCCAAATGAACGTATCTGCGCCACTGCCACCGGTCATTTTATCACTGCCCGTGCCACCCATTAAGATATCGTCGCCAGTCCCGCCACCTAGTCGGTCATCACCGTTTGCGCCGTACAATGTGTCCTCGCCCCGACCACCAAAAATTCGGTCATCGTCCCGACGTCCATCCAGAAAATCCGCGCCATCGCCACCAAACAATTCATCGTTTTCCGTTCCGCCATAAACGTGATCATCGCCGTTTTCACCGTATAGCGTGTCTTCGCCTCGCCCGCCTTGGATGAGGTCATCACCATCCAGACCGGAGGCCAGATCGTCACCTTGGCGACCACGGATTTGGTTGTTGCCAGAATTTCCGGCAATGACATTGTCCAATTCGTTTCCGAAACCATCAATGTGCTCGGCGCCTTCGAGTTCGAGTTCTTCGAAGTTTTCTTCTAGCCAATGGCTTATGTCCGTGCGGACCTTGTCCCAGCCCTCACCAACATTTTCGACCAACTCAACAAACGTACCGTAAATGCGGTAGTCGTCATCGCCAGCGCCGCCTGCGATGAAGCCATGCATCTCACCATAGTTGGTGATCTGGTCGTTGCCTGCGCCTGTTTGGATGTCTCCGTGAATGGTCCCTGAGTTGCTGACCAAATCCTGTCCTGACAAGGTTTGGTCCATATCGATGTGGCCATAAATTGTTCCAGTATTGTCAAAATCAGTCGATCCAGACGAGAAGCTTGTAAAGGCTGCGCCCCCCTGCGTTGCCGTTATAGTACCTGAATTGGTTACCTGAGCGGTGTGGTTTCCGGTGCTTACATAAATTGCCCAGCCATTCGTCGTAATCTCTCCGGAATTTGTGAAGTGGATCTGGTGGCTGGCTGCTCCGTCAAAGCGGATCAATTGATTATTGGACGTCATCGTGCCGGTATTGACGACGGTGCTAACACCACCGCCAGAAAAATTCACCGCCGTTTGGTTATCCGACAGGTTGTATGTGCCGTGGTTTACCAACGTTGCATGATTTCCTGTCGCGAGGATCTGACCGTCGATCACACCGTGGTTCGTGATCGTCATGTAATCGTCATAACCTGTGACTGCGAATGCGTCTGCCATGATGGTGCCCGACTGACCGACGTAGACATCAAAGCCATGGCCGGTCGCCACGCCTGTATCTTCGATTGCGTTGTCGAGCACGCTGATCAAGGTGCCATAGATCTGGATGTTGTGCTGATAGCCGGCAGAAGCGGAGGCATCGATTGTCGCGGAAAATGCATCGGAATAGTGGGTTACACCATCGAGCAAAATATAGTCGTCACTGCTAAGTGTGACACCCGTGGAGGTCGTTGTCGCAATTACTGAAGTCGCCATTGTCGGATCCTGAAAATTAGAAATAAAAATTAGATGGACCGTACAACGTCATCATTGCCGGCATTGTCACCAAAGGATCGCTATTTGATTTTTCAAGCAAGGCGGGAAAACCTGACCTGACGGTTACGCGGTACAAATAGAAAAAGGGCGCCTCGTAAGGCGCCCTTTCTTTGAGAGGTCAGATCGGGCGGGTGTACCCGCCGTCCTGTTTAGCAGCTGTAATATAGCTTGAATTCAACAGGGTGTGGCGTGTGTTCGTACTCGTACACTTCTTCCCATTTCAGGTCCATGTAGCCCTGAAGTTGGTCTTTGGTGAACACGTCGCCCTGAAGAAGGAAGTCCATATCTGCTTCGAGCGCTTCAAGCGCTTCACGCAAGGACCCACAAACTGTTGGGATTTCGGCCAATTCTTCTGGCGGCAGATCGTAAAGATCTTTGTCAGACGCCGGGCCCGGATCGATCTTGTTCTTGATGCCGTCAAGGCCAGCCATCAACAATGCAGAGAAGCACAGGTATGGGTTCGCGGCGGGATCAGGGAAACGAGCCTCAACGCGCTTGGCTTTGGGGGATTCGGACCATGGAATACGTACGCAACCGGAACGGTTACGCGCGGAGTAAGCACGCAGAACAGGTGCTTCGAAACCCGGGATCAAACGCTTGTAGGAGTTCGTGGACGGGTTCGTGATCGCGTTCA
>CAYOSK010000052.1:0-17062 GCA_964406585.1 uncultured Octadecabacter sp.
CCTCGAGTGTCACATAGTCGCTGGTTTCAGTGTTGTACAAACGGCGGCTTGCGTTGCGCTTGATCAACAAAGGCTGTGATGAATTGGCCAAACCGTGCCCTCCCCGGACGAAAATTCACTGCGAGTGTTGCAGTGCAGAGAAGCCTAGGCCGCATTGCAGCAAATTACAAAAGAAAAGGGCGTGCTGTTTGGGAGGAAACAGCACGCCCAAAAGACGCAGGCATTTCGGGAGGAAAACGCCTTATGTCCGTGATCGCTTACTTTGCAGCAGCGGTCGCTTTCTTGGCAGCAGCAGTCATTTCTGTCTGTGCCTTCTTTGCAGCGGCAGTCATGTCTTCGGACATGTCTTTGCCAGCGGCCATCATCAATTCCAGAGTTTCAGTCTGAACCGCTTTGGCGATTTCAGCGAAGGCTGCCATGTGCTCTGCTGCCGCTTCTGCGGATGCGGACGCGAAATCAGTCATGGACTTTGCGTAATCAGCTGGCTCTGCTTTTGCGGCGGACAGGTCTGTCATCTTTACCAGAGCGTCCTGCGCCCATTTTGCGGACAGGTCAGTGGATTTTTTTGCAGCGTCGATTGACACAGCGGACAATTTTTCTGTCAGGGATGTCTGCGTTTTGAACGCATCTTCCATCGCTTTGGTATCGACGGGGAATGCGCCCATCATGTCTTTGAGTACAGCCGTGAAATCTTGTGTCTTAGCAGCCATCGGGTTGCTCCTTTAATGGGATGCCGGACCATTCCAGCGTTTCTTTATCTGACACCAATATGCATGCTGCAGTGCGGCATTTCAAGTCTTTTTCTGCACCGCAGCATAAATACCGCGAGAGCACCGCAAGACACCGGAATTAATGAATTTTTAGCCTGACATGGCGGAACGGCACGTCATTACAGTGCCGCAAAGCCGTTCAATCTACCTTCGCAACTGCAACATATGCCCCCGGCGAAGGTGCAATCGCAGGGTGAGTCGCCGATCCGGGAGAGCGGGCAGAAACCTTTGAACCCGACATCTTTGACAGCCATTTCGACCACATTGGCCACCACGATCCTTCGTGGGTTTGCGCGCTAGCCTGCCAATCATCGGGCGACAACGTCAGGTCTGCATTGGTCCAGTGGCCATATTTGTTTTTTGACGGCGGATTCACGATCCCCGCAATATGGCCTGAACCTGATAAGATGAATGTTTTGTCCTCGGAGGCCATTTTCTGCACACCACGGTAGGATGATTTCCATGCGGCGATATGATCGGACTCGCAGGCGATCGCGCACAGGGGCACGTCGACATCCCCAATCCTTGCCAAACACCCAGCGACGTCAAAACCATCCGTTGCAAAGTTGTCGTTTTGACAAAGACCTCGCAAATATTCGATCGCCATTTTTCCCGGAAGGTTTGTGCCGTCCCCGTTCCAATATAGTAGATCAAAGGCGGGCGGCGCTTCGCCCATCATATAGCTGCGAATGGCAGGTTGATAGATAAGATCATTTGACCGCAGGTAACTGAATGTCCTGCTCATATAGAAACTATCAAGAAAGCCCGCTTCGCCGACTTCTTGTTCAATCCCATCGACAAAATCATCTTGCAGAAAGACACCGACTTCTCCGCGATCGGAAAAATCGGTTAGCGTTGTAAACAATGTCGCAGATTTAACGTAATCAAGCCCCCGTTGTTTAAGCACAGACAGGGACATAGACAGCGTCGTGCCCGCAATACAGTATCCAACAGCATTGACTTGTTTGACGTCACAAATTTCGCGCACAGCTTCGAATGCCGCGATGTAGCCGTCTTCGACGTAATCGCTCATGCCGATGTCGCGATAGGTCGCGTCCGGGTTAACCCAAGACACAACAAAAAGTGTAAAGCCCTGATCAACGATCCATTTGATAAGTGAATTCTGTTCCTTCAAATCCAGAATATAAAACTTGTTGATCCACGGCGGAAAGATAATCAACGGGGTCTTATGCACCTTTGGGGTCGTTGGGGCATATTGGATCAATTCAAACATGTGATTGCGAAAAACAACGTCGCCGGGGGTCGTCGCCAAGTTCTTTCCAACCTTGAACGCAGACTTGTCGGCAAGCGAGACGACAAGCTCTCCGTCATTCGCCTCCATATCCGCAATCATATTTTCGAGCCCTCTGACAAGGCTTTCCCCCTCTGTCTCAACAGCTCTGGTCAAAGCATCCGGGTTGGTCGCCAAAAAGTTGGTGGGCGACAGCATATCCACGATCTGTGTGCTGAAATATTCCAGCCGTTTCTTTTCTTCGGGTTCAAGCCCATCCATGTTGCTCACGGCGGTATCGATGGCTTCCGCGTTAAGCATGTATTGCTGCTTGAGAAAGTTAAAATACGGATGCGTCGCCCATAATGGGTTTTTGAACCGCTTGTCTGTGGGTGTTGGATCTTCGGGCGCGACGAGGTTTCCAGATGCCAAGGCCTGTTGTGCATCAACGAAATGTTGCAGAGTTCTGCCCCAATACCCGACCTGTTGTTCGATGATTTTAGAAGGATTATTCACCACATCATGAAAGTATGATGTGGTCGCCTTGGCATATAGATCAGGCGCCGGACCTTGCAAATCCTGTGGCACCTTACGCTTATTCGCCATTGCACCGACCAAGCGCTGGGTCAGTTCCTGAATCCGCGCCATGTTGCCCTCAAGGGCCGAAAGAGCCTCGGAAGGGGCTGCGGGTTCATCATTTGTAGACTTATCTGATGTCATATCGCAGTTGCCCTATTCATTTTCAGGTGTATTGTGCATGTGCAGCATTAGCGCCGCCTATCTGTCTATACAGTAGAATCGTCAATGCGACCAATACGCCGCGCCTTAAGACCATACCGATGATGTGTGGCCGGGCAGCGGCCCCGATTTAAAGGCCTGCGTTATGCGATACATGGCGACCTACGATTTGATGGAAACAATGCGCAACACCAACGAATGGATGGGGGCGACCGCCCGCGCCATGTCGTCCTATCCGGCCTTTGCGATGTGGCCTAACCCGGCCATGGAACTGATGCGCGCCTGGGGCGAAGTAACCGAACGCAGTTTTGCGCGCATGGTGACAAAACCCGATTGGGCCATCGACAACATGACCGCAGAAGACGGGCGCGATCACATTGTATCGGTGCGCAAAGTGGTCGAAAAACCCTTTGGTGATTTGATCCACTTCCGTGTCGCCGGGCGCCACGAACGCCCCCGCAAGGTTTTGTTGGTCGCGCCGATGTCTGGCCACTACGCCACGCTGTTGCGCAAAACCGTCGTGTCCCTTTTGCCAGATTGCGAAGTCTATATTACGGATTGGCACAACGCTCGCGATATCCCAGTGTCTGCAGGTAAATTCGATGTCGAAGACTACACGCTCTACCTTGCTGAATTCATGCGCGAACTCGGGCCGGACACCCATGTGATCGCCGTATGCCAACCGGTGCCGCTTGCCCTCGCGGCGACGGCCTATTTGGCACAGCAAGATCCAACCGCTCAGCCGCGCTCTCTCACCTTAATCGGTGGCCCGGTCGACCCAGAAGCCAACCACACAGAAGTCACGGATTTCGGCCGCTCTGTGACGATGGGACAACTCGAAGAAACAATGATCCAGCGGGTGGGGTTCAAATACCCCGGCGTGGGGCGGATGGTCTATCCCGGCCTGCTGCAACTTGCCTCTTTTATCTCGATGAACAGTGAAACCCATGCAACGGCGTTCCAGAACCAGATCATGGATGTGGCCCGTGGCGACGCGTCCGAGCATAACAAACACAACAAGTTCTATGACGAATACCTCGCCGTGATGGACATGACGGCGGAATTTTACCTGTCTACCGTACAGCGGATCTTCAAGAACCGCGAAATTGCGACAAACAGCTTCACCGTTCAAGGCGAACCTGTTGATTTCGCAAAGATCACAACCGTGGCCGTCAAGATTGTCGAAGGCGAAAATGACGATATCTCGGCCCCAGGCCAATGCCTTGCGGCGCTGCCCCTTCTAACGGGCCTGCCAGACAGCAAAAAGGCAGCCCACCTTGAACCCGGCGCCGGGCACTACGGGATATTTGCCGGCAAAAGCTGGCGTAACAATATCCGTCCTCTGGTTCTGGAATTCATTGATGCAAATTCGGCCGCACCAAAGGCTGAAAAACCGTCCAAGAAACCCGCGAACAAAAACCGCAAAGCGGGCTAACGGCGCCTCAACCTTAGCCGGATCGCGCCGTATGTCATTTGAGCCCCACCAAGGGCCTTCTTTTGTATCGCAATCCCGACCCGGCTGCGCACAAAATAGCCAAAGCCAACCGTTTTTCTTTGGTTATCAAATACTCGCGGGGGAGTCCGCAGGACGGGGGCAGCCGCCCCCCTTTGGCGCACCGAAGGTGCGCCCCCCGCCCGCCGCAGGCGATATTCTTTATCGCAACACCAACGGCTGCCGCATCCACGTATACAAGGCCTCGGTCGTCCCTTCCGGATCTTCCAGCATGGTCATATGGCCAATTCCAGGCAACACTGACAACTTGGCATAGGGGATAAGTTCCGCGAGAAATTCCTGACGCTTAAGCGGCACAACCTGATCCTCCTCGCCCGCCAAAATCAACGTTGGTTGCGTGATCCGCCGCAAGGATCCTTGATGATCGCGGCGCCTTTGCATTGCACGTTCTTGGCGCGCGTATGTGTCAGCGCCAAGCGATGTCGCCATTTCAAACATCTCGCGCATCGCGTGTCCACGCCGCGGTCCCTGCCCGACATAAGTCGGCAAAACTTCATTTTCTAACATCGCCTCAAAACGCCCTGACTTTGCGCCAATCATGCGTGGCTCGCGCGCGGCGGCTTCTTGGGGGGTGTCACTCAGCGGATTGGTCCCAATGAGAGCAAGCCGAATAACCCGTTCCGGAGCCCTGCGAAACAACTCCAACGCGACAATCCCGCCCATGCCATGCCCACAGAGCGCAAATTTCGCGGGCAAAGCTGAGAGCATCGTCGATGCAATTTCTTCAATCCGCTCGCCTTTGCTGACAGGTGCGATCGTTACTGGGCGTTCATAGCTCATCACCGTCAGCTGCGTCGCGAAGACCCGCGCGTCACACATCATTCCCGGTAAAAGGACGAGGGGTTCTGCCATAATTGCTCACAAATCTGCTGCCTGTTGGGTTTGATTGTTCATGGGCAGCGCCCAGACGCAACCCCTATCTGCCCCCTGATCTAAAGCGTCTTCACCCATGCGATGATGCGCTGCGCCAGAGGGTCGGTTTGCGCCGGGCTAAACACGTCACCGGCCATCACATGCCCCATCTCGTCATCGCCCACTCCGGCAGTCAGAATGTCTTCGGCCACAGGCGCGCCCCAACGCGTCATCGCGACTTTGGTGCGACGCGCGCTGACGACGTCATCTTGTTCGTTGTAGGCAAAATAGGCAGGCGTGTTTATGGCCCCAAAGCCGCCAGCCCACGCTGCGCGCACCGCATCCGCCATGGTAAACACGGCTTGTGTGTCGTATTTCACCGTCCAGTAGGCGGAGTGTGCCCGAGAAATCGGGTCAAACGATCGCTCGCGACCGGCCACCCAAGGCCCCCAAATCCGTACCCCGGGCAAGTTCAACAAGATCTGCGCCAATCGATTGCTTAGTCCAAAGTTGGGGGACACATGGACAATCGCTTTGGCCCTAGCGCCACGTGCCAATGCCGTACTTAGCAATGTGCATCCCGTTGAACACCCCATCACGATCACCTCGCGACCCAGTGCCGCACCAATCTCAAACGCTTGTGCAACATCGCGGTCCCACTCAGGCAGGCGTGCTTTTCCCATCGCGACCCCATCTTGCCCATGTCCCGTCAGGCGGGCGAAAAACAGATTTGCGCCAAATGCCCGTGCCACCAGATCAGGCAGCGGCCTAATTTCCTGTCCCGTCGCTGAAAACCCATGCACATAAACAATCGCTAGATCTGTTTGGACCGGTTTGTCGGCCCAAACGATATGGGCCGCGCAGCCGTCGCGCACGCCCCCCACGGCAGCCTCTTTCTGCGCAATCCAATCGTCAAGATGTTCTAGATCAGGCAGCATGCAACACCTTTTGTGCCAACGGACGGTAGAGCCCAATCAACAATACGATCGATACGGCAAGGATACCCGCAGGTACCAAGGTCACCGCCCAATGCAGTGCATCCTTGGCCGCGTCGGATTGATCTGCCACGCCTTGTGTCGTTTCAACCCAACCATATGCGCCCAAAATTGCTCCCAAAATAAGCGGCGCAAACGCATTGGCCGCCTTTTGACCAAACAACCAAATCGCCGAAAACGCACCTTCAATGGCTTCACCACTTTCGCGGCGGGTCACATCCATCAAATCAGGATACATGGCCCATGGAATCTGCTGATAGGACCCATTGGTCATCCCCGCCAATACGAACATACCTGCAACCGCCGTTACGTTCACAGACGGCAACACCGCATAAAGCCCATATAGAAGCACGATATACAGGCTGAGCCCGCCAATAAGGGCACCCAATTTACCTAAACGGGACGACACCCAAACCCAAACCGCCTGCGACAAGATCGATCCAACCGTAAAACTGGCAAACATTAAGCTCAGCACACTCAGCGCTTTTGCGGCCCCCGACAACAGAGTATCGCCTGTATCCGCCACCAGATAAATCGCCGCAAACGGCAATCCGGCGGTAATCAGCGCAATGGCCAACGTCATCACGCCGTACAGCACAGCCAACATCACAAACGCCTTGTTTGATATCACCAGCGACACCATCCGCATCGGCGACAGGTGCGAAGGTGTGTCAATTTTTGGCGTCTTGCGTGTGGTGAAAACAGACAACCAGATGGACCCAACAATCAGCGGAACAACCGCAAGCGCGGCCACTGAATATCCGGACCCTGCTGCAATACCGGGGATCAAAGCCCCGCCCACCAATATGCCGACCGATGCAAACCCCATCCGCCACGCCGTCATCGCGGATCGTTCTTTGGGGTCTTGCGTCATCTCTCCCGCCATTGCGCCATATGGAATAGACACCATCGTGAACCCAAGCGTAGCCAGAATGAAGAACCCCAATACCCACGGGAGTGCCGTCACACCCACCATACCGCTAGGGACCGAAAACAGCCCCACCAGTCCGACACACATCACAACAGCCCCGCTCACCATCCAAGGCGCGCGTCGTCCCCACCGTGTCTGGGTGCGGTCGCTGAAATAGCCAACCAGCGGATCAGTGATCATATCAAACACCAAAACGCCCGTTGTCGCCAAACCGGCAATCTCGACCGGAACCCCCAACACGGACGTCAAATAGGCAAACACCAAAAGCTGTTTCACGACCACAAAAACAACAACGCCCAAATCAGCAAGGCCCCAACCGGCCTTTTGCCCCAGACTTAACGCCATGATGTCCCCTCCCAAGGATTTGTTGCACGACCCTAAGCGCGCGCTCTCACAATTCCCAAGCAAAACGTCGGGTCACAATGATCCTGCATTGCGTCTTTGCTTTTCTCAAACTCTGGGGGAGTCGCCAAGGCGACGGGGGCGAGCCCCCTCTTATTGGCGCACCGCAGGTGCGCCCCCGCCCGCCGCAGGCGCAGACACTTGCTCAATGGCGCGTGTGATCAACGGCAAACAATCTGGTGCCGAAAACGAATGGTCCGCACCTTTTAACATGGTCAACTGCATATCCGGACAGGTCGCATGTTCCATCAAACGCAACGGCACAGTGTTCGCGACGGATGTGTCTTCACTGCCCTGAAGCAAACGCACAGGGAACGGCAAGTTCAACCCAGCACGCAGGACCAACCGGTCGCGCCCATCGTCTATCAACCGCTTGGTAATAATGTAGGGGTCTCCATAGTCTGATGGCAGCGCGACCTTCCCTTGTGTCGCCAGTTTTGCCTTTTGAGCCGCATCAAATCCGGCCCAAAACCCGTCTTCCGTGAAATCAGGGGCCGCGGCGATCCCGACGAGCCCTGCCACCTTTTCAGCCATCGTTCGCGCGATCAGCAACGAAATCCATCCCCCCATGGACGATCCGACAAGAACCACTGGCTCAGGAATCAGCGCGATCACCGCACAGGCATCTTCGAACCAATCTCCGATACAGCCGTCTTCAAAGTCGCCACTGCTTACGCCGTGTCCGGAATAATCAAATCGCAAAAATGCACGTCCCGAATCGCGCGCCCAGTTTTCTAGAAAAATCGCCTTGGTTCCGGCCATGTCCGACTTGAAGCCCCCCAAGAAAACGACAGCGGGCCCGGCCCCATCCGTCAAATGATAGGCAATCTCGCGGCCTTGTGGCGTTACGAATCTTTGTTCCATTTCAAAATCCTACGGCAATTTTCACGCAACCTAGCGAAAGCCGATCTGCAGGTAAATAACGTTACCATATTGTCACGTGACTATTTATTCACTTATAAGACTTTCATGGAACTTATCTTCAAAGCCCTGTCTGACCCGACGCGACGCGCTCTTTTGGATGCTTTGCGGCACAAGGACGGCCAGACGCTCAGCGATTTGGAAGCCTCTCTGGAAATGACGCGCTTTGGTGTGATGAAGCACCTTCGTTTGCTTGAGGGTGCGAACCTGATCGTGACCCGTAAATCGGGGCGCTTCAAATACCACTATCTGAATGCCCTTCCGCTACAGGAGGTCATGGATCGTTGGATCGCGCCTTTTCTTCAGCCGCAAGCCAAAGCCCTGATTGATCTTAAGACAAAGCTTGAAAAGGACATCTCAATGTCAAAACCAGATTTTATGATGCAGACTTTTATCCGCTGCACCCAAGACGCCCTTTGGGACGCACTAACCCAAGCCGATGACATGGCGCGGTATCATTTTGCCTGCAATACGGTGCAGGGCAATGCGGCGGTCGGCGAAGAAACAACATTTATTCTACCCAACAGCGAAGCGATGCTGCGTCAGGTGACAACAGCGCTCGATCCGAAATCCAAAATCGCCATGACCTTCGACCCTTTGTTCATGGGCCCTGACGCCCCGCCAAGCCATATGGTCTATCTGATTGAACCTCAGGGTGACGCCTGCAAATTGACGATTGAACACTACGACATTGCACCCGGCCAAGAAGGCTTTGCCGAAGGGTGGGCGCGTTTGGCCGCGTCTCTCAAATCATTTCTGGAAACTGGCACGCCGCTCAAGGCTGCAATGTAGGAACATCGACCATGACATTCCCAACCGAACTTGGCATTTTGACATGCCTTATGATCCTCGCCGCGTCTCTCTGGATTCCGCAGATCGTAGGCACCGCATCCCTTAAACCCGAAGACCTGCCCGACACGGCACCTGATGGTTTTGTGCGCATCAACAATCCTCATCTGATGCCCCCGTGGATCGGGCGGGCCTACCGCGCGCACCAAAACCTGTTGGAACAGGCGATCCCCTTTGCCGTGCTGGTGTTGCTGGTGGACCGCATGGACGGCTTCACCGCCCTCACCTATTGGACCGCAATCGCATTTTTCTGGCTGCGGGTTGCCCATGCGGTGGGCTATATCACCGCATGGACGACAATGCCGCTGCGCCCGCTCATCTTTACCGCGGGCTGGGTGTGCTGCCTGATCATGGCCTATTCGGTGTTTGCTTCCGCCTAAGCGTCAATGCTTTGGGCCAAGACGCGGCTCACCTCCGTCAGGCCACGCTCTGATTGATCCATCCAAATGTTAAACGCCTCTTGAACCGCCTGCATTGCCTTTTGGGATGTGGGCGGTTTGTCGATTACCCCTTCCGCGATCAGCCGCGCCACCACATCGCGGCTGAGCAGAAAACTGTCCACGCCCAGACGCCGCAGCGCATAGGCACCTGTTGAGCCCCCCAGGCGTGATCCGTTTTTCTTCATCCACAAAACCAGCCCCGCGAAATCCTCGCGCGGCCAATCGGCTACGAACTGTCCAAACTGGCCCGCCTTTTGCAGCATCACCGCGTTTTCCTGAATAGCGCGAATTTTCGGCGCGCTGCGGATCACCCGTTTGTCCTCCACCAGATCATAGAACCAATCATCCGACATCATCGCCACGCGCCCCACATCAAACCCGTGAAACGCCTCCAAGATGCCCGGCCACTTGTTCTTCACCACTGTCCACGCCAGCCCAGTTTGAAATATCCCTTCTGCAAAGGACGCCAAGAATGCATCTGGTGGGATCAACGCCACTTCATCAGCGGACTTGGGTGGGGTTGCGCCCTCCCAAATTGCGGCTTCGCCTCCTTTACGGCCGGCAGCCTCGGCAAGAATGTCGTCGAAATGGCGCATGATCTCCGCTCCCTTTGTTGCGACAAGACTGCCACGCGGGACGACCCATCACAAACGGGTCTTGACCCATGCTGACAAAATCGCCATCTCAATCGCGACGACATAACCCGCAACCGGACGCTTCGTAGGCGTCAAACTGACGAGGAGCCCCAGATGGCCCAAATCTCCCTTACATTTCCAGACGGCAATTCGCGTGACTATGACGCTGGCGTGACTGCGGCCGAAGTGGCTGCAAGCATTGCGACAAGCCTTGCGAAAAAGGCGATAAGTGCAACCGTGAACGGTGAACACTACGATCTGCAATGGCCGATCAACACCGACGCCTCCATCGCTATCAACACCATGAAAGACGAAGCGCCCGCGCTTGAATTGATCCGCCACGACCTTGCGCACATCATGGCGCGCGCGGTGCAAGAAATCTGGCCCGACACCCAAGTCACCATCGGTCCCGTTATCAAAGATGGCTGGTACTACGATTTTGATCGCAAAGACCCGTTTACCCCGGAAGACCTCGCCACCATCGAAAAGAAGATGCGCGAGATCATCAACAAACGCGACACCGTGCGCACAGAGGTGTGGGAACGCGACGTGGCGATCCAGTATTATAAGGACCGCGGTGAACCCTATAAGGTTGAGCTGATCGAAAGCATCCCCGGCAACGAAGACCTGCGCATGTATTGGCATGGCGACTGGCAGGATCTGTGCCGTGGGCCGCATTTACAGAACACCGGCCAAGTGCCCGGCGACTCATGGAAACTGATGTCGATCGCGGGCGCCTATTGGCGTGGCGATTCCGACCGCGCGATGTTGCAACGTATTTACGGTGTAGCCTTCCAGAATAAGGAACAATTGCGCGCGCATATGAATATGCTTGAAGAAGCTGCCAAACGCGATCATCGCAAACTTGGCCGCGAAATGGATCTGTACCATATGCAAGAAGAGGCCCCGGGACAGGTGTTTTGGCACCCCAATGGCTGGCTCATCTATACGCAGCTACAGGATTATATGCGCCGCAAACAACGCGCGGGCGGTTATGTAGAAGTCAACACGCCCCAAGTGGTCGACCGTAAATTGTGGGAAGCCTCGGGGCATTGGGAAAAATACCAAGAAAACATGTTCATCGTTGAAGTCGACGAAGATCATGCGCGGGAAAAGGCCGTGAACGCGCTGAAACCGATGAACTGCCCCTGTCACGTACAGGTCTATAACCAAGGTCTGAAATCCTATCGTGATCTGCCGTTGCGGATGGCAGAGTTCGGGTCCTGTAACCGCTACGAACCATCCGGCGCGCTGCATGGCATCATGCGGGTGCGTGGGTTCACCCAAGACGACGGCCATATTTTCTGTACCGAAGAACAGATCGAAACAGAAACCGCCGAATTCATTACCTTCTTGTCCGAAGTGTACAAAGATCTTGGATTTGAAAACTTTAGTGTCAAATTCTCGGACCGCCCCGACACGCGTGCTGGATCGGATGAGGTGTGGGATAAGGCCGAAGCTGCGTTGCTGTCAGCCACCCGTGCAGCTGGCATCGAACCGGAGATGAACCCCGGTGAAGGTGCGTTTTACGGGCCCAAACTGGAATTCGTTCTGACGGACGCGATTGGTCGCGATTGGCAATGCGGCACCCACCAAGTGGATTTCGTACTGCCAGAAAGGCTCGACGCCAATTACATTGGTGCGGATGGCGAAAAACACCGCCCCGTCATGCTGCACCGTGCAACATTGGGATCGTTTGAACGTTTCATCGGCATCTTGATCGAAGAACACGCGGGCAAACTGCCGTTCTGGCTGGCGCCGCGTCAGGTCGTTGTAGCGTCGATCATTTCGGACGCGGATGATTACATCCACGACGTCGTCGCCAAACTAAACGCAGCAGGCGTGCGCGCAGAGGCCGATATTCGCAACGAAAAGATCAATTATAAGGTCCGCGAACATTCATTGGGGAAAGTCCCGATCATTTTGGCGTGCGGCGCTCGCGAGGTCGAAGAGCAAACTGTGTCGGTCCGACGGCTTGGCGAAAAGCAAACTTCTGTAACAAATCTGGATGACATCGTCGCGGAATTGCAAAAATCGGCCACACCGCCCGATCTTTTGTAATATTCTGCACCGCAGCAGTGTTACAGCGCCCGGCCTTTCAACAGTGCTGGGCGCTGTTTTTAGGACTTTTTCACCAACATCGCCCTAACACGACCTGACAGACCCGTGATGCACGGTGCCGTGAGTGGATTCGTAAGTCTTAGTCCGAATAAGGTGTAGTCAGTCGCCAAAGACGGCGCTTAACGAAACTGAACACAGGAATGTACACCATGTCTAAGACAACAACTACACTCGCTCTCGCTGCTTCTGTCGCAACTGCAATCGCTGGCCTGTCCACAGCGGCCCACGCTCAGTCCAACGAAAAGTGCTACGGCATCTCTTTGGCTGGCGAAAACGACTGTGCCGCAGGCCCAGGCACGACATGCGCCGGTTCTTCTACAGTCGATTACCAAGGCAACGCTTGGACACTGGTTCCAGAAGGCACATGTGAAACTGTCGAAGTTGATGGCGACCGTATGGGATCCCTCGAAGCACTCGATCGCGACCTGCCAGCATAAGCTGACGCAAACTGTTTCATGACAACGACGCCCATCCGCATTAGGGTGGGCGTCATCTTATCAGGAGCTTGATCCATGTTTGATGCAACGCGCCCTAGCCTGCCCAACCGCCCCGGCGTGGGTTACAAGGCACAGCATTTCAATGACATCATGGAAGACGCAGGGCCTGTTGGTTGGCTCGAAATTCATGCCGAAAACTATATGGGTATGGGCGGACGTCCCTTGGCGCAGCTGCGGCACCTGTCTGAAAAATTTCCGTTTTCCGTTCATGGCGTCGGACTGAGCATTGGTGGCGAAGGCCCCCTTGATACAGAGCACCTTGCCCGGCTGCGCACTCTATGTGACTGGCTGAACCCCGCCAGCTTTTCAGAACACCTTGCATGGTCGACCCATGAGTCAGAGTTTTTGAACGATCTGTTGCCGCTGCCTTACACAGCAGCGACCGTGAAACGCGTTGCGGATCATATCGATCAGGTCCAATCGACGCTTGGCCGCCAGATGCTTTTGGAAAACCCATCATCCTACCTCGCCTTTGCGGAATCTGACATGTCCGAAACAGATTTCCTGGCTGAGATCGTCGCCCGCACGGGCTGCGGATTGTTACTGGATGTGAACAACGTGTTCGTGTCGGCCACAAACCTCGGTTACGCGCCGCAGAGCTATATTGATGCCTATCCACTTGATCACGTGGGTGAAATTCATCTGGGTGGCCACGATGAAGATGAAGACGAAACAGGCGCTCCGCTATTAATTGACAGCCACGGCGCGGCGGTTGTCGATCCGGTATGGGCGTTGCTTGACTACACGCTTTCTAAATCTGGCCCCAAACCATTGTTAATCGAATGGGATACGGACGTTCCCGAATGGGCTGTCTTGGTGGCCGAAACACAGCGGGCTGACGCCGCGCTTGCGGTTGCCGTGTGATGACGACGCAGACGGAATTTCGTGCGGCCCTGCTGGATCCCGCCTGCCCGCCACCTGAAGGTGTGCGAAACCCTGATGGTATTCAGGCAACCAAACGGTTTGATGTTTACCGCAATAATGTCGCTGTTTCGCTGACTGATGCGCTCGAGACCGCGTTTCCTGTTGTGAACAAACTGGTTGGGAACGACTTTTTCCGCGCAATGGCGGGCGTATATTTGCGGGCCCATCCGCCCAAATCACCCGTCATGATGTTTTACGGGCAAGATATGCCAGAATTCATCGCATCATTTGGCCCTGCACAGTCCGTGCCCTACCTTTCGGACGTTGCGCGGCTCGAATTGGCGTTGCGCCACAGCTACCACGCGGCGGATTCCGCCCCGATCGCGCCAGATGCACTGGGTCAACTGGCACCTGAAACACTGCCAAATGTTACGTTCGAATTCGCGCCGTCAGTATTCGTTGTGATGTCGAAATTCCCGCTGCATTCCATCTGGCAGGCAAATACCCACGGGGGTGACATCGCCAAAGGCGCACAACCAACACTGATCACCCGCCCTGAATTCGATCCCCAACTAGACCCACTGACCCCCGACCAAGCGGCAGTTTTGGCAGACCTGATGGCCCAGAAACCACTTGGTGTTGCATTGCGCAGCGGTGGTGCGGGGTTCGACCTTGGCCCGCTGTTGGGGCTCCTTCTTGGGCGCAACGCTTTGATTTCCATAAAAACCTGAAAGAATACCCTATGATTGCTTTGTACAACCGAACCGCGACCGCATTGAATGTGTCCGCCGACAGCATCCTTCCAACGCTTGCACGATTCATTTTTGCCGCCACTTTGTTCATGTATTTCTGGAACTCCGGCCTGACAAAGTTTGATGGAACTCCTTTTTCCCCAAGCCTGGGCGCTTATGCGCAAATATTCCCGAAAACAATGGACGCCGTAGGTTATGACGTGTCCCAGTTGACGCTGTTTCACTATTGGGTTGTTGTTGCCGGAACTTTGGCAGAATTCATTCTTCCCATCCTGATCATCATCGGGTTCTTCACTCGTTTTGCGGCCATCGGAATGATCGGGTTTGTCATCGTTCAATCCCTCACCGATCTGTTTGGTCACGGCGGCATTGCCCACGCCGAAACACTGGGCGCGTGGTTTGATGGGCAGCCGTCCGGCATCATCCTTGATCAGCGGGCATTCTGGATGTTGTTGCTTGTGACGCTTGTGCTTAAGGGCGGCGGGCCATTGTCTGTGGATCGCCTTTTGACGCGCAATCGCTAAAAGTGGGCCTTTTCCTCATCCGGTTTGCCTGCGGCGACGGCCAAAAGCCCGCCTAAGCCGGCGAACCCGATGGGGAACATCGTCGCCACGTTGAACCCGAACGCAAAATAAAATGCCGCAGCGCCAAGGATCATTGCAATCCCACCCCAAAGAGCGCGCGACCGTGCCATTGCGCCGCCAGCAATACACAACAGCGGCGCGATAAAGCTGGCGAATTGCACAAAGCCCGGGTTTTCGAACAACCCAAGTTCACCAGCTTCGGGCACTTGCTCTGTCAGTTCCACCCAACCGTAGCCGAATAGCCCAACGAAGATGCCGATCAGTCCGGCGATCATTCCCAAAATTCCTGCTGCATTGCGCATCTAGCTTACTCCTAATGCGGTGCGTGTGGTGGGGGTCCAGCCCTGAAACCACTGACCGTCGTGTTCAATCACCGGGCGTTTCATCAACGTCGGGTGGGCGGCCAACAGGGCCTCGGTTGGTTTGGCACGTTCGTCTTCTGACAGCCCGCGCCATGTCGTTGATCGTGTATTCACCGCCGCATCCCCGAACTGCGCAACGATCGTCGTTCGGTCAGCGTCCGTCACACCGTCCGCGCGCACATCAATGACCTGAACATCGCGATCAGCCAACGCTTTAAGCGCTTTGCGGCAGGTATCGCACGTTTTTAAACCAAAGAACCGCATTTCCGCCTCCATTTGCTGCATTTGCACATCTTTACGTGCCACGACAGGATTGTCATTTGCCTTTTGCATCCCAGCACTAATGTTAACCTTACGTTACTAAACGCAGACCGCGAGAGTATTCGTCGCGGTTTGGAAGATGAATTAAGTGAAGGAGATTGAGATGCCCAAAGGCACAGTGAAGTGGTTCAATACAACCAAGGGCTTCGGATTTATCGCCCCTGAAGAGGGCGGCTCGGACGTGTTTGTGCATATTTCAGCGGTCGAACAGTCAGGAATGACGGGTTTGGCGGACGACATGCCGATCGAATATGACCTGATTGAGGGTCGCGACGGACGCAAAATGGCCGGAAACCTAAAAGCGGGCTAGGCCTGCGCCTGTTTCTGTTCGACTAATTTTGCCAAAAGATCACGTACCTGCTGCGGCGTCAGCGGGTACAACGGATTGTGCTGTGCGGTCTGTGGTTTATGTTCCATACCGCCAACATGGACCCTGCGTCAGCTTGATATCAGGGGAGAGTCCGGGCCCCATTCCCCTCATACCCAGGCTCAGCGCCGCGCAAGCCACGCGGCCTTGACCCCGTCATCCCAGCCCAACGTGTAAGTCGCACCGTCAGTGATCACCGGACGCACCATAACCGCGGGCGTATCAGCAAGCTGGGCGTCAGCCTCGGATTCTTTCATCCACGCGTTGAGGTTTCGGAAAGCTTGGGATTTTCGATCCACCAGATTGTCCCCGAACTCCGACAACAACACGGCCCATTCAGCTTCGGACAAGGGATCAAACCGCACATCGCGGAAGGTGACCTTGATGCCCTCGTCTTCAAACGCCTTAAGCGCCTTTTTGCAGTCGGTGCAGGTCGGGAGGCCGTAGAGGATCATGTCGGAGCTTTCGATTGTTTGATAGCATTCATAACCGATTAACCATCAATGTCGATGATGCGGCATGCCCAACTATCGCAGACCAAAACAAAACGGCGCGTCGGTTTTCTTCACCGTCAACTTAGCGGATCGCGCGTCAGACCTTTTGGTGCGAGAGGTTGAAACGTTGCGAAACGCTGTCGCCAAGACATGCGCGCAACGCCCCTTCAAAATTGATGCTTGGGTGGTTTTGCCCGATCACATGCATTGTGTGTGGACCTTGCCCGAAGGTGATGCAGATTTCTCAACACGCATGGGCGCGATTAAGGCGCGGTTTTCTATGACGGTCCGTAGGGCGGGGTTCCCCCCGCCGCGCGTTCCAATCAGCGGAAAAGGTTTGCAAGTTATGGCGCGTGGCGGGGTGAACCCCGCCCTACGCAAAGGCCAAGTCGGGATCTGGCAAAAACGATTTTGGGAACACCA
>CAYOSK010000053.1:0-16899 GCA_964406585.1 uncultured Octadecabacter sp.
AGCACCGCCGCCAAAACAGCCCAGAAAATAGCCAAGGCCGGCTGTAAGTTTAATATGGATATATCTTTTCTATCTTTCGTCTGATCTTGCTCTGCGAACCAGACAGTGACGATAAAACTCAAGGCAAGGAACGCGCTCCACAGCAACAATTGTCCGTTGAGCGCCGCCTCATTCGACATAAGAGACCAGCCTAGCCAACCGAAAACGACGCCTGTGGCCAACCATCCCCATCCTGTCCGCCGGTACTGACGATCTTTATGTCCTCGAACGTCTTCCCCGTTACAGCAAGAGCATTGGTCGCGGCAGCCCCCACCACGATCGCGGTGCCATGTTGATCATCGTGGAACACGGGAATGTTCATCCGTTCGCGACACAGTTTTTCCACGATAAAACAATCGGGTGCCTTGATGTCTTCGAGGTTGATCGCCCCAAACGTAGGTTCCATCGCGCATACAATGTCGGCAAGCTTTTCAGGATCCGGTTCATCCAATTCAATGTCAAAGCAATCAATTTCAGCGAACTTTTTGAAAAGAACCGCCTTACCTTCCATCACGGGCTTGGACGCAAGTCCGCCAATGTTGCCAAGACCCAGAACAGCCGTGCCGTTTGTGACGACAGCCACCAGATTTCCGCGCGATGTATAATCGCGGGCGGTCGCGGGATCGCGTTTGATTTCGATGCAGGCTTCCGCGACACCTGGCGAATAAGCCCGCGCAAGATCGCGCCCATTGGCGAGCGGTTTGGTCGCGCGAATTTCCAGCTTTCCGGGTTTGGGGTGGCGGTGATAATCCAGCGCAGCCTGTCGCAGCGTTTCTTTTTGGGCGTCAGAAGGCGTATCGGCCATGGGAATCCCTGTCTGGTCAGAGCGGTATTAAAAATTAGTTTAACGTTAAACTAATTTTTCGCCGCTGGGTAAATGATGTTTCTCCTATAGGGGTAACATGCCCTTGCTTGCAAATTAGAAAACGGCGCGACAGGGTGTTAAAATGACCAAACTCTATGAAACCCGCGCCCACGTCTGCCTGCCCACCTGCGATCTGACGGGGGATATTGCGTTCTTTACCAAGACGTTGCGCATGCGGATGCAGTCGATATTTCCGGCGGATGACCCATCTGTGGCGGTGTTTGATGGGCACGGATTATCCGTCCGGTTGGATCGGGACCAGGCCGGAAGCGCCGGGCAAATACGCATTTTGACGGACGATGACGAATTTTGCGATGTTGCGCAGATGACATCGCCGGGCGGCACCCATGTTCAGATCGATAGGTTGAACGTGCCTGTTTATATGCCACCAACGGATCACAGTTTTGTTGTGCGTCGGCTGGCAGATCAGGCGCCTTGGGTGATTGGACGTGCTGGAATGCAGTACCGCGACCTCATACCGGATCGGTTGGGCGGGTCGATCATTGCGTCCCACATCCGTATTCCTGACGGTGGCCCGGTGCCGGATATGGTGCATTTCCATCGGGTCGGGTTTCAACTGATCTTTTGTTATCGTGGCTGGGTTGATGTTGTGTACGAAGATCAAGGCGGGCCGATCAGGCTGCACGCTGGTGATTGTTTTATCCAACCGCCCGAAATTCGCCACCGGGTGCTGGAGGCGTCCGACGGCATCGAAGTGATCGAAATTGGCGTTCCTGCAGAACACGTAACCGAAATTGATCACGACATGACGTTGCCCACACCGCATCTGCGGCCAGACCGCGAATGGCAAGGCCAGCGGTTTGTTCATAATGTCGGTGCGCGCGCAGAATGGTCGCCGTTCCGGCTTCCTGGTTTCATCGCACGAGACACAACCATCGGTGACGCGACAAAAGCTGTGGCGGGGGTTCAGGTGGTGCGTCGTGGCGCGGGCACACCCGTTTGGGCAAAACATGATGCGGATATCCATTTTACCTTTGTCATGGACGGCGAAATGACGCTGGAAGGCGATGGTCGTGACCCGCACCGATTGGTCGCTGGCGATGCGTTTGTTGTCCCGCCCGGGATGGCGGTGCGTTACGGTGACCCCAGCGAAGATATTGAACTGCTCGAAGTTACGCTTGCCGGAACGTTCACCACGACTTTGGCTTGAATCTTTGTCGCGGTGGGATCACTCTGTTCCCAACCCGAGGAGCGGCCATGACCTTGTTAGATGATGCGCGCGCAGTGCGTGAAAATGCCTATGCCCCCTATTCAAATTTTGCTGTGGGCGCGGCGCTTCGCACCACGGATGGCCATGTTTTTACTGGAATCAATGTTGAAAACGTGGCCTATCCGGAAGGCACCTGTGCCGAAGCCGGGGCCATTGCGGCGATGTGCGCATCCGGTGCGCGTGATATTGCGGCGATCGCTGTGATCGCCGATGCGCCCGCCCCTGTGCCACCCTGTGGTGGGTGTCGTCAGAAAATTGCGGAATTTGCGGGGCCTGATGTTGTCGTGACAATGGGCACTATGGACGGAACTGTTTTGGAAATGACCGTGGCGGAATTGTTGCCGGGCCGGTTTACCGTCGATCACATGGCCAATACGTAAATCATGGATGCCCGTGCGATCATTGCCAAGGTGCGCCGTGGCGAAGACCCGGAAGGCCAAGAATTAGTCTGGTTTGCCAATGGCTTGGCGACGCGCGCTGTATCGGATGCGCAGGCGGGGGCCTTTGCTATGGCGGTGTGCCTGAACGGGTTAGGGGACGCCGGGCGCGTGGCGCTGACCGAAGGGATGCGCGACAGCGGCGATGTAATGGCATGGGATCTGCCCGGACCTGTTTTGGACAAACATTCAACGGGTGGTGTGGGCGATCCTGTGTCGCTGATATTGGCACCGGCCTTGGCGGCCTGTGATGTGTTCGTGCCAATGGTGTCCGGGCGTGGGTTGGGGCATACGGGCGGCACCTTGGATAAGCTCGACTCTATCCCTGGTTTGTCGACAAATCAGAACGCTGCGGCGTTTCGCGCGATCACCCGTGATGTCGGTTGCGCGATCGTCGGGGCCACGCGTGCCATCGCGCCAGCTGATAAGCGCTTATATGCCATTCGTGATGTTACCGCCACGGTAGAAAGTGTAGATTTGATCTGTGCGTCAATCTTGTCTAAGAAATTGGCGGCGGGTTTGGATGGTCTCGTGCTTGACGTGAAAGCGGGCAGCGGTGCGTTCATGAAGACGTTGGACGACGCCAAGGTTTTGGCGAATGCGTTGACATCAACTGCCAATGGGGCAGGTACGCCCACCGCAGCGTTTATAACCGATATGTCCCAACCACTGGCGCCCGCATTGGGAAATGCGGTTGAAGTTGCCGTTTGTCTCGAGGTTCTGAGCGGCAATCGCGCTGCAGCGCCGCGGTTGCATGATGTGGCCGTGTCGCTGTGCGCACGGGTTTTGGCATTGGCGGGCCATGATCCGGGCGAGGCCAAGGATCGTGTCGAGGCGGCGATTTCATCAGGGCATGCCATGGTGTGTTTCGCGGCAATGGTGCGCGCGATGGGCGGCCCACCTGACATCGCGGATGATTGGCATACCCATCTGCCCAAGGCGGCGGTTGTCGGCGATGTCCCCGCGCCCAAAGCTGGTATTGTGCGCGCAATCAACGGCGAAGCCTTGGGCCTCGCGGTTGTTCAATTGGGCGGCGGGCGGCAGGTGGAAACGGACCGGATCGATCCGCGTGTTGGGCTGAGCGATATCGTACCCCTTGGGACCAAGGTTTCGCGCGGCGATCCTGTCGCGACGATCCATGCCGCAGATGAAGACAGCGCACAGGCGGCAGCACATGCCGTGCTTGGCGCACTGGAAATTGGGGATGCCCCGGATATGCCAGACCTTATTCTTGATCGGATCGATCCGTGAGCCGCGCGTTTCTTGTGGTGATGGACAGCGTGGGCATTGGCGGTGCCCCAGATGCGGACCAGTTTTTCAATGGGGATGTGACCGACGTTGGCGCGAATACATTTGCGCATATTGCGAAGGCCTGCGCGGCTGGCCTTGCAGATGACGGACGCAAAGGCCCGTTAAATGTCCCTGTTTTGACGTCCATGGGGATTGGTGCCGCCCTCGAATTGGCAAGTGGTGAATCCTTTGGCTTTGCCCCAGAAAAGGCAACATTTGCCGCAGCGACAGAAATAAGCATGGGCAAAGACACGCCGTCTGGCCATTGGGAATTGGCTGGCGTTCCAGTGCCTTGGGCGTGGCACTTTTTCCCCGAAACCAATCCGGCATTCCCGCCTGAGGTCAGCGCGAAAATCGCGGATTTCGCAGGTACGGACGGAATTTTGGGCGATTGCCATGCGTCAGGTACCGAGATTATCGCGCGGCTGGGGGCCGAACATATCCGTTCGGGGCGCCCGATTTGCTATACCTCCGGGGACAGTGTTTTGCAGATCGCCGCCCATGAGGATCATTTTGGGTTAGATCGGCTTTTGAAGCTGTGTCAGGACATGGCCCCAATGATGCACGCGATGAAGGTCGGGCGCGTGATTGCCCGCCCATTTGTTGGGCAAAACGGCGCCTTTGTTCGGACATCCAACCGCCAAGACTATGCGATCCCACCGCCGTCGCCCACGCTGTGTGATTGGATCAAAGACGCGGGCCAGTCTGTGCAAGCCATCGGAAAAATTGGCGATATCTTTTCGATGCGCGGGATTGATGAGGTGCGAAAAGGCACCGACGCGGCCTTGATGGATCATGTGTTTGATCTTGTGAAAACAGCGCCTGATGGCGGGCTTGTCTTTGCCAATTTCGTTGAATTTGACAGCCTATACGGGCATCGCCGGGACGTGGCGGGCTATGCGCGCCATCTGGAATGGTTCGACAAACAGCTTGGGCAGGTCATACCCCACCTGCGCGATGGGGATATCTTGATCGTCACGGCGGATCACGGCAATGATCCCACATGGGTCGGCACGGGCCACACCCGCGAACGCGTTCCGGTTCTGGTGCAAGGCGTGTCACGCGGTGCGTTAGGCCACATTTCATTCGCTGATGTCGCGGCAACCGTGGCACAGCATCTTGGCGTGTCTGCGCGCGGCCCAGGAAGGAGCTTTTTATGACCTATCAATCCATGCCAAAAGTCGAACTTCATACCCATCTTGAAGGCTGCGCACCGCCGGAATTTATCCGATCAATGGCGCGGGAAAAATCAATTGATATCGGGGGTATATTTAATCCGGACGGAACCTACGCATACCGTGATTTCAACCATTTCCTTGAGGTATACGAGGCCGCCTGCACCCCTTTGCAAGGCCCACAAGATTTCTACCGGCTTGTCAAAGCTGTCCTAGAAGAAAGCGCGCAACATGGCGTTGTCTATCAAGAAACATTTGTCAGCCCGGACTTTTGCGGTGGGGGCGATTTGTCTGCTTGGCGCGATTATTTAGCAGCGATGGAAACCGCTGCCGCTGAGGCAGAGGCGGAATTCGGTATTACCCTAAAGGGCATCGTCACGTGCATCCGTCATTTTGGACCAGAGGCGGCGAAACCTGCAACGCAATGTGCGGTAGAAACTTTCGGGAGTTTTATAACTGGTTTTGGCATGGCGGGCGGGGAATTGGTCGGCCGGCCAGCCGATTACGCCTATGTGTTTGATATGGCACGCGAAGCGGGGATGCCTCTTACGTGTCACGCTGGTGAATGGGGCGGGCCGGATATGGTGGCTGATACTTTGCGCGATTTGAAGGTTCAGCGCATTGGCCACGGTGTTAATGCGATAAAGGACGCCAATCTTGTGGCAGAGATCGCGGACAAGGGCATCGTGCTTGAGGTATGTCCCGGATCGAATGTGTTTTTGGGTGCCACCGGGGATTGGGCGGATCATCCGATCCAAAAACTGCGTGATGCAGGCGTCAAGGTCACGGTATCAACTGATGATCCGCCATTCTTCGGCACCACAATGACCCGCGAATTTGAAATGCTGGCTGCGACGTTCGGTTGGACCGAAACAGATTTTGTAGCCCTGAACGAAACGGCATTGGCTGCGGCATTCTGTGATGATGCCACCCGCGCCAAAATTGCGAAACGATTGGAAACCACATGACCGCTTTGCCACATCTGACCCATGTGACGCACCCTTTGGTGCAGCACAAACTGACACTCATGCGCGACAAAGACACGCCGACGGCGGTTTTTCGCCAGCTGCTACGAGAAATTTCTCAGTTGCTGGCCTATGAGGTCACGCGCGAACTGCCTATGACCACCAAACACATTGAAACGCCAATGGAAGCCATGGAGGCCCCTGTGCTGGAGGGCAAGAAGCTGGCTTTGATTTCGATCCTGCGGGCGGGGAACGGGCTGCTGGATGGGGTGTTAGAATTGATCCCGTCGGCGCGCGTTGGTTTTGTCGGACTGTATCGCGATGAAGAAACGCTTCAGCCCGTACAGTACTATTTTAAGGTCCCAACAGAGTTGGAGGAGCGCATGGTGATCGCCGTTGATCCCATGCTCGCGACGGGAAATTCATCTATCGCGGCGATCGATTTGTTGAAAGACGCCGGTGCC
Source organism: uncultured Octadecabacter sp. (assembly GCA_964406585.1). Classification (GTDB taxonomy): domain Bacteria; phylum Pseudomonadota; class Alphaproteobacteria; order Rhodobacterales; family Rhodobacteraceae; genus Octadecabacter. Next base: position 6,467 of record CAYOSK010000053.1, read on the forward strand.
AAAGACATCCGATTCTTGTGTTTGCTGGCGTCTCCCGAAGGGATCGCAGCAATGAAATCCGCTCATCCGGATGTGCCGATCGTAACCGCCGCAGTAGATAGCCACTTGAATGACAATGGATATATTGTTCCGGGACTAGGGGATGCGGGTGACCGCATGTTTGGCACAAAATAGCGGCTACAATCGCTTTACAAATTAGGCATTGTTCGTCATCCTCGCACAATATCTTGTGGGGGCAACTATGCTGTATTTTGGACGACATTCCAGATTTCTTTCAACCGTCGCTGTTGTCGCGGCGTTGGTCGGGGGCGCTGCGCAGGCGCAATCTCTGCGGGACGCGCGCCCGCCTGCCGAATTTCCGCCGTCGTCGTTTTCGGGTAACCAGTACGTAGACAGCCGCGGATGTGTATTTGTACGCGCAGGGATTGGCGGAACGACCGAGTGGGTTCCCCGCGTGTCGCGGACGCGCGATCAATTGTGTGGGTTCCAGCCCACACAGGTGGCCAACACGACGACCCGAGCGCCGTCCGCGAATGTGCCAAATCCACTTGATACACAGGTCGCAGGGCTTGCCCCGCGTCAGCCGACACCTGCCCCACAGGCGCGTCCGGCGGCCCCAGCACCGGCCCCTGTTGCTGCGCCCGCACCAGCGCCTACTGTGCGCGCACCTGCACCGACTGTGGCTGCACCGAACGCCGCGCGATCCTTGCCGACGTCCACGGCAAACGCGATCAATCCGCTGACGGGCCGGCCCGCGAATGCTGCTCCGGCAACGCGTGTGGCAAATCCATCTCCGCGCGTCATTACAACGCCTGCACCGTCCGCGCAGCCGCGTGTTTTGACGCAAGCCGCGGCATGTGCGGGCCGCACGGGTATTCAGCCAAATTTGATTAGCCAGCGCACCGGGCGGCCAATCGATTGCGGCGGAGCCGTCACGGCCCAGATTGCCACAGCCCCGCGCGCCGGAGCGCAGACAACGGCCCAGCCGCGCACATCGCGCGCGCAGGCCTGTGCAGATACATCGCGCCAATATGTCAGCGCTACAACTGGCCTGCCGCTGCGCTGTGGCCCGCAAACGCAAAATATTGGGACATTTGGGCAGTTGCGCGCGGATCTTTCGCGCCCACAACGCCCATATGCGAACCCGTTGGATACGACACCGGGCGGCACATTTATGCAAAATGCGCGGACCCAAGCGACGCCAAATGCCCGCCAAGTGCCCTATTCAAATCCTCTGGACAGCGCACCTGGGTCAACAACATTCACACCCGGCGTGAACACGCAGTTGACCGCCGGCTGTGGTTCCTCGGGCGGCCTTGCGCTGCGCTGTGGTCCGCAGGCGCAATCGCCTTCGGGATCCAGCCGTCCGGTTGTGGTGGCACGGGCCCGCACGGCACCAAGCGGGCAAGACCTGTTGGCGCAGGTGATCAACCAGCCGCCGCCACCGTATTCCAACCCGACCCGCAGCTATGCTTTGCCTGAACCGACCGTTCCAAATGGGTTTGAGCCTGTCTGGAATGACGGGCGCCTGAACACACAGCGCGGAATTCGTGTCGGTCCGCAGACCCAAAGCCCGACAGGGCTGGTATACACGCAGCCGTCCCGTACGGTTCAATATGCGACCACGCCTCGCGCGCAGATCGCACCACAGCAGCAGGCCGTAACACAGCCACGCGTGTCAACTCGTGTGGCACCGCAACCGCAAACCCAACAACGCCGCGAACAGATCAGCGGGCACCGCTATGTTCAGGTGGGCACCTTTGGCGCCCGCGATCAGGCGCAGTCAGTGGCCCAATCGCTGCGCGCCCGAGGTTTGCCCATGCGCATCGGCGTCTTTAACCAGAATGGCCGTGAAATGCGGATCGTCCTTGCTGGCCCGTTTGGCAGCGATAGCCAATTGCAAAGCGCATTGGGGACGGCGCGCGGTGCTGGTTTTTCCGGCGCATTCACACGCCGCTGACCTTTAACGGACGACCAATGAAAAAGACCCCGCAGTTCGCTGCGGGGTCTTTTTTGTGACTAACCACAAATGCCTTGTAGGCTAATCCAATCCGCATCGTTCAGGATTTCACCGACGGTGCCACCCTGCATTGGATCTGCTTCGATCAATCCCAGCGTCGCTTCGCCCGTGATGTCGATGGCATAGGCATAAGGCGTGCTTGGCACCTGCGTCTGTTCAAACAACGTCAGTAGGGTTGGATGTGTGGCCGGCATAGGGGGCGTCGCAAACAGGGTTTCAGCATAGGCGCGCAGCACGTCACCGTCGATGTCGCCTGTTGTCAGCAGTGTGAACGTTGTGCCTATGCCCGCTTCTTTGAGAAGGGCGCGCAGGGGATCAACCTCTTGGGCTTGCGCTGTTGCTGCAATTATATGGCCTGCGACCACGGCGGGGTCTTCGGTGTCTTCTACCAAATCGCGGTTCATGACGATCAGCCCGCCGGGCAGATAGATGGCCGCGTCCGGTCCGGATGGGACAACAAAGGCCTGTCCGCCTGATGCGGGTCCGAACACGCGCGCATGCAGCCGCGCCAAAGCATCTGACCCCAAAGGACTGCGGCAGGTTTGGCCTGTGACCCGCTGGATATGGCCCAATAGGGTCGCCCCGATTTCAGCGCGTTTGACGGGCGGCACGACGTTTTGTGCTTCGCGGATTAGCGCATCGGGCAACCAGAATACACCAAGGGCTGCGATCCCACCTAAGGTCGCGACCAGCCCCAGATTGCGCAAACGCCCTGGATTGCTGCGCCGACGTTTGACCGTCTTTCTGACCTTTTCCATCGCGTCGATCATCATATCGTCGCTGATTTCCAAGGTTTCTATGGCATCCGCAGCGGGTGTAAAAATTGCTGGGCGTTGGCCGACATTCAGGCGTTCAACGGCGGGCAGGGACCAATGTGTCAGCGGGCGACCCGCACCATCAGAAATGACCAAGGTTGCATCACCAAAGGACACTGTCACCTCGCGGCGCTGGGACTGGGGGTCGGCGCGCCAAAGCCCGCCGCTTTCCAACCGTGCAAATTCGTTAAGTGCTGTCATCTTTGGCCTGCAACGTCATCGGGTTTGCCCGAATTTTTTACAAGTATAGCGTGAAAGGCTACGCAATGACAGTCACTTTGCGTTTGACAGAATGTCGGCCAAGGGCTTTCTTTTTGAAAGCTGCAAAAGGATCGTTTTCATGCCAATTTCTGACATTGTTGATCTGGATCGTTATCCTTTGGATGCGGCCTTTGGTGCTGAATGTGCGGCCATGCTGGATCGGAACGGCGTTTTGGTCCTGCCTGACTTTATCCGCGCGCAGGCTTTGGAGGTGATGCAATCCGAAGCCAATGCCGGCCTACCTGATGCATATTTTTGTGCGCAAAATCATTCGGTGTATTTGACGCCGCACAATGACGCATTTCCAGCGGATCATGCCGCCAATCGTCAGGTGGTGTCCTCCAAGGGCTGTATTTGCGATGATATGGTGGCGCGCGACTCCCCACTTCGTGCCCTTTATGATGACGCAGCCTTTCGGGGCTTCGTCAAACAAACCACAGGGGAGACAGACCTGCACGCCTATGCCGATCCATTGTCATCCATCAACATTCATTACGCAAAGCGGGGCCAAGAGCTCGGCTGGCATTTCGACAATTCGTCTTTTGCGATCACACTTTTGATCCAAAAGCCGGACGCAGGCAGCCGTTTTGAATACCTCAAAAACCTGCGTGACGCGGATGCAGGCGATATGAACCATGCCGCCGTGGCGGATCTGTTGGACGGGAAAACCCAACCCGACGTGCTGACCATGGAACCGGGGACCTTGGTGTTGTTTCGAGGGCGCAATTCAATTCACCGCGTGTCCCCCAACGAGTCCGACACAACCCGAATGTTGGCGGTTCTCGCTTATAACTCCAAAGCGGGTGTCGAATTGTCTGAAAGCGCCCGCATGACGTTTTACGGGCGCCTTCGTTAGCCAGCCTTAGGCAAGTGATTTTCGAAGTTCGAATTTCTGTATTTTACCTGTCGATGTTTTGGGCAATTCCCCGAAGACCACTTTTTTGGGGCATTTGAACCCAGCGAGCCGTTCACGGGTGTAGGCAATTAGGGCAGCTTCGTCGCCTGTGCGGCCTTCCTTCAGTTCAACGAACGCACAAGGCACTTCGCCCCATTTGTCATCAGGCATTGCGACCACCGCGCATAGCATCACATCCCCATGCCCCATCAGTGCGCTTTCGACTTCGACGCTTGAAATGTTTTCGCCGCCCGAAATGATGATGTCTTTGGCGCGATCCGCGATCTGCATGGACCCATCGGGGTGCTGAATGGCCAGATCTTCGGAATGGAAATACCCACCTTCAAATGCCTTGGCCGTGGCTTCGGGGTTTTTCAGGTATCCTTTCATCACCGAATTGCCCTTGATCACGATTTCACCTTGCGTGGCGCCGTCCATCGGCACCTGTTCCATTGTGTCCGACATCACGGTGATGTCTTCCATATGTGGAAAAGCAACGCCTTGGCGGGCTTTGATCGCGGCCTGCTCGTCGGCGGGAAGATCATCCCACGCGGCGGCGTTCCAAAGGCATTCGGTGACGTGGCCATAGGTTTCGGTCAACCCGTAAACCTGCTGAACATTGAACCCAAGCGCGCCAATCGCCGCCAGCGTCGCAGGGGCAGGCGGGGCACCTGCCGTAAACACCTCGACGGTGTGATCAAAGCTGCGGCGTTCTTCGTCCTTAGCGTTCACCAAAAGGTTCAGAACAATGGGCGCGCCACCGAAATGGGTGACGCCTTCGTCAGCAATCGCATTATAAACGGCCGCCGCGGAAATATCACGGCAACACACCACGGTGCCGCCCATGAGCGGCATCATCCAAGTGTGGTTCCAACCGTTGCAGTGGAACATTGGCACAATTGTCAGAAATTTGGGGTTCAACGTCATGCGCCACGTCACGGGTGTGCCCATCGTCATCAAATACGCACCGCGATGGTGGTACACGACACCTTTGGGGCGCCCTGTTGTTCCCGATGTGTAGTTCAGCGCAAGGCTTTCCCATTCGTCTTGCGGAAAAATCCATTCAAAGGACGGATCGCCCGCCGCAAGAAATGTTTCGTAATCGATTTGTTCGCCAATTTCAGGCACGCCCGCGATCGGGTCCGGGACTTCGACGACCAAAGGTGCATCGCCGTCCATTGCTTCGATGGCCTGCATGCACACGGGCAAGAATTGGCTGTCACACAGCACAACCTTGGCTTCGCCGTGATCAAAGATATAGGCGATTGTATCGACATCCAGACGAAAGTTGATCGTGTTCAGCACCGCGCCACAGGCAGGAACACCGAAATGGGCTTCGGCCTGTGCGGGAATATTGGGTAGTAGCGTGGCCACAACATCGCCGGGCTGTACGCCGGCCTGCACCAATGCACTGGCAAGTTGGGACACACGGGCATGGTAGTGTCCATAGGTCAGGCGCATGTCGCCATAAACCAATGCTTCGTGGTTTGTGAACACTTTGGCCGCGCGGGCCAAATGACTGAGCGGGGTGAGCGGCACGTAATTCGCTGGTGTTTTCTCCAACCCGGTTTCGTCTTTCATCCAACCCATTTTGCGGCCCTCCCAGACACGATTCAATTGTCAGACATATAGAGTGTAAAGACATAGCAGTTGTCAAACGTCGATATGTCTGGGTTGGGTCGCTTTTGAGCGGGCATTGCAAATACGTTCGGATAACGGTGACACAATGCAGAAAAATAATCCCGCTCTTTCGACCCTTTGCACCCTGTTGGGCATGTTCGTACTAGGCGTCAGCGACAACTTGATCGTGTTGGTGTCGGATACCTCTTCGCTTTGGTTGTTCCACGCAGTGCGTTCGGTTCTGGCGATGATATTGATTGCTGCGCTTGTCGTGGCGGGGATTGGCACCTTGCGTGCTATTCGGCCGCGCTGGGTTTTGGCGCGCAGTTTCTTTAACGCAACCGCGTTGTTGATCTATTTTGGTTGTTTTGCCTTTCTTCCCATCGGGGTAATTGTTGCAGGTCTTTTCACCGCACCGATTTTTGTACTGGTCTTTTCTGTCTTATTTCGGGGGCAGACAGTGGGGTTGTGGCGCTGGTGCGCGGTCGGTTTGGGGTTTGCAGGGGCTTTGATGGTGGTCTGGCCACAAAACGGTGGACTAACCTGGCTGTCATTGCTGCCCATTTTGGCAGGCGTATTTTATGCAGTGTCTGCCTTGGGCACCCGCGCATGGTGCGAAGGCGAAGATGTATGGGTCATGACCTTTGCCTACTTTTTGGTGCTTGGGCTGTATGGGCTTATTGGGTTGATCGCTCTGACCGTCTGGCCTGCTGAAACAGATGGCTGGGTTCAACGCGGCTATGTACCGGTTGATCGCACGATGATCTGGGTTGTGGTCGTTCAGGCAATCGGCAGCCTGATCGGCGTCGTTTTGTTGACGCGGGGATACCAATTGGGCGAAGCATCTTATGTGGCGATCAACGAATATTCGTTGATCGTGTTTGCATCAGTGTTCGCGTGGTTGATGTGGGGGCAGGTTTTGGGCCCGGTCGCGATATGGGGAATTGCATTGATCATTATGTCCGGCGCGATTATCGCATTGCGATCTAAGTGAGGATCCAATGATCATTTCGCGTGGCCGTAATTACATCTTTGTTCACATCCCGAAAACCGGTGGAACGGCGATGGCGTTGGCACTGGAAGCGCGGGCAAAAGCGGATGACATTATGATCGGTGACACGCCCAAAGCGGTCAAACGGCGCGGAAAGGTGAAAAACGTGCAAACGGCCGGGCGGCTCTGGAAACATTCACGCTTAGCGGACGCCGAAGGGCTGATTTCCCGCGATGAAATGGCCGCGATGTTTACCTTTACACTCGTGCGTAACCCTTGGGACAGAATTGTCAGCTATTACCATTGGCTCAAGACGCAATCGTTTGACCATCCGGCAGTACGTTTGGCGCAATCCAAGGGGTTCTCAGGGTTTTTGAACGCGCCGCAGACCCAAACAAGCCTGCGCGCAAATCCTTACGCGTCCTACATGCGCGATGGGGCAGGGGCCGTTCACGCTGATCACTACATTCGACTTGAACACCTGACGCAGGACTTGGCGCCGCTGAACGATCACCTCGGCTTTGCAGTGGACGTTCCGGTGGCCAATGCCAGTGCGCGTCCGCGCGATTGGCGGGGGTTTTATACAGAATCGGACGCCGAACGAGTCGCCGATGTGTGTGCCGCGGATATCGCGGCCCACGGGTATGAATTTGACCCTACGTAAGCGAAATAATTGTTTCTGACATTGTAGTTAATCCGCCGTTCACCGGTTCATTTAACGTTAACCACGATCAATGCCCCAAACTTGCCTCTTTGTGATCCAAGGAGCGCCTTGGGAATCACGCCTAGTGTTTGTGTTGCCACGGACCAAATCGCTGCAGATGCGGTTCAGAAAAAAATAAGACATGGGGATGTCAGATATGTTTGCTTGGAAGAACACAGCTTGGGAGGCCGCAAAAGGCCACAATGGGGAACCGAAACTGGACGCGCGTACCACAGGTATGATTGCGGGTACGAAAGTTGCGACTGCTGCCGGTTGGGCCAAAGTCGAAACGATCTGTGAAGGCCAGCAGGTTTTGACATTTGATGGCGGCTTGCAAACCGTTGTCGCAATTACGCGCCACGTTTTGATGGCAGACACCAACGACATTGCAAGCTGGCCTATGTCTGTACCAGCCGGAGCACTCGGCAACCGCGAAGACATGACCATCCTGCCACACCAGTCCGTCATGATCGAAAGCGACGCAGCCGAAGACATGACAGGGGATCCCTTTGCCTTGATCCCGGGTGCCGCCCTGAACGGGTTCCGCGGCATTGCCCAATCCCGCCCGTGCGATTGGGTCGAAGTTATCCAGTTGCATTTTGCGCAGGACGAAATCGTTTTTGCGAACATCGGCGCGCTGTTCTTGTGCCGCGCCCAGGCAGATCTGATGTCTGATGCTGCACCTTCTTCTTACGATGTTCTGTCGATGGGGCTGGCAGAAGATCTCGTGGACTGTTTGATGTTCGAAGACGAAGGTCGTGCGCCGTCATTCGTGCCCCAGTCGATGGTCGCCTAGGGCCGCGTCCAGATCACAACCCCGGCTTGCCGGTGGATGTAACCGCCCCGCCGCGCTTTCCCCCAGAAAAACCGGTTCGGGCGGGCCCCGTTGCTGGCAACAGCAGCGGGGCGCATTTAATTGAATCGCGCGACTTGAAACACCAAAGGCCGCCCCTGGTCGGGCGGCCTTTGGTTATCTATCAACAACTTTAAGCGGCTTTGCTGTCTACGCCGGTTCCAAAGCGTGCGTAGAACGACTGACCGCTGTCGGCCATTTCCCGCAGCAGGGCGGGGCATGCGAAACGATCGCCAAACTTTTCGCTCAGCTCATCACAGCGCGCGGCAGCGTAGGGCGCACCCAGCATATCCAGCCAGCTAAACGGGCCGCCGGACCACGGCGCAAAGCCCCAGCCAAGGATCGCGCCCACATCGCCTTCGCGAATGTCCATCAGCACGTCTTCTTCCAAGGCACGCACAGCTTCGAGAACTTGGGCAAACAGCAGGCGGTGCTGAACTTCGGTCAGATCCGGCTGCGCATCAACGGCCGGGTAACGTGCAGTCAATCCTTCCCACAACAACTGGCGTTTGCCTTTTTCGTCGTAGTTATAAAAGCCTGCATTTGCTTTGCGGCCCAGACGTTTTTCATCCGCCATCCAGAACAACAATTCGTCTGTTGTGTCATCATAGGCGTCCCCCATTGCGGCCTTTGTTGCGGTCGCGATTTTGACGCCCAAATCAATGGACGTTTCATCGGTTAACTGCAATGGCCCCAGCGGCATTCCAACCAGTTTGGCCGCGTTTTCGATCATCGCGGGGGCGACGCCTTCTTGCAACATCCGCACGCCTTCGTTGACATATGGCAGGATACAGCGGTTGGCGTAGAAGAACCGTTCGTCATTCACAACGATCGGAGTCTTGCGGATCTGGCGCACAAAATCGAGCGATTTGGCAACCGCCACGTCGCCTGTTTCCTTGCCACGTATGATTTCGACCAAGGCCATTTTGTCCACGGGGCTAAAGAAGTGGATGCCAATGAACTGGTCCGCGCGCACGGATGCTTTGGCTAACTCAGTGATCGGTAGGGTCGATGTATTGGTGGCAAAGATTGCGTCATCGCCGATGATGGCTTCGACCTTTTTGGTCATTTCTGCCTTTACGCCGACGTCTTCGAAGACGGCTTCAACGATAAGATCGCAATCTTTCAGCGCGTTAAGATCGGTGGTTGCGTTGATCAGGCCAAGCACCTTTTCCTTCTTGTCTTCGGTCGCCTTTTTGCGCGCGATGCCTTTGTCCATATAGGCTGTGGTATAGGATTTGCCTTTGTCGGCGGCGTCTTGGTCTCGGTCGATCAACACGACCTCGATCCCGGCCAATGCTGAGACCAGCGAAATACCAGCGCCCATCATGCCTGCGCCCAAAACGCCGACCTTTTTGACGGTTTGATCCGCCACATCGGGGCGGTTGGCGCCCTTTTCCAAGGCTTCTTTGTTGATGAACAGGCTGCGGATCATTGCCTCTGAACTTGGGTTCATCAGCACATTGGTGAACCAGCGGGCTTCGATTTTAAGGGCCGTGTCAAACGGGACCATCGCGCCTTCGTAAACTGCCGATAACAGCGCTTTGGCCGCCGGATAGACGCCCATCGTTTTGCCGTTGACCATCGCAGATGCCCCCACAAAGGTCATGAAACCCGCAGGATGATAGGGTTCACCGCCGGGCATTTTGTATCCCTTTTCATCCCACGGTTTTACGATTTTGGGTTCGGACAAAACCCATTCTTTTGCAGCCGACATTAAATCGTCCGCCGGCACGACTTCGTCTACGACCCCTGCCATTTTGGCCTTCTTGGGGTCATTCATTTTACCTTCAAGCAATAAAGGAGATGCCATCATCGCGCCCATCTTGCGCACAAGGCGCGTTGTGCCGCCCATGCCAGGGAAAATACCGACCATGATTTCAGGCAGCCCGATTTTAGCTTTGGGATTGTCGGCGGCAAAAATACGGTGGCATGCCAGCGGGATTTCGAGCCCGATCCCAAGTGCGGTGCCTGGCAAGGCGGCGGCAATAGGTTTGCCACCCTTATTGGTTTTTGCATCCATATTGGCGCGTTCAATCTTGCGCAAAATGCCATGAGATTTCATCAAGCCGTCCATAAGGCCCTTTGCAGGATCATCGCCCGCTGATGCCTTCATCTTGGCGATGATGTTCAGGTCCATGCCACCGGCAAATGTGTCTTTGCCAGATGTGATGATGACGCCCTTTACAGCATCATCGGCTAGCGCCGCATCAATGCAAGAATCCAATTCATCCCAACCTTCAAGGCTTAGGACGTTCATGGATTTTTCCTTTAC
>CAYOSK010000054.1:0-16863 GCA_964406585.1 uncultured Octadecabacter sp.
ACACCTTCAGCGACTTCGACTTCGTGTAACCGCCACTCACACAGCAACACGAAAAAGGAGCGGAATATGGGCTTCCAGAACAAACTCCTTCATCGTGCCAGAATCAACAGCGTTACGTACCTCAAAGAGGTCATCATTAATATCGGCCCAAGCGATCTCCCAAAGGGAAAATTTGGCCAGGGTGCTCTGTTTGTATCGAACAGGATTGAGTCGCTATAGTGGATCATTTCACCGGTCTCGCCCAACAGATCACAAGCCTAGTGTGGACTGCACGCCTTTCTGGAAAGCGCCAAGTTCTCCAAACACTCATGCAAAACGGGCTCGTCTCTACCAGATACATTTCACACGCGGTGTGCTCGCACCCCGGTCCGTCCACCTGATTGGGCGTCATTGGCTTGGCCTCATCAGTGCGATTTCGTGCCTCCGGCGGGGCAGTTTCGGTTTTGGGATCGAGTAAGACTTAAATCAGAAAGCGTCATGATCTACGCCGTGCGAGCGTGAGTAACAATTAGGGTTATTGAGTAGCGCCTTGCCCTCACGGGCAGTCACTGGCCTTGATGTCTCACGTTATCGTGTTCCGATTTAAGAAATTGGGCACAGGTCTTGGTGACTTTGTCACCTAACTACCCATGCCCTTGACGCATAAGATAGTCAGATCGAAACAGGAGAACATTATGCAATTGATGCGTAACCTAGGAAAAGCTGACCGTGCTTTGCGCTTTGTCGCCGGTTCAGCACTCATCATACTGGCGGCAACAGGTATAATTGGTATTTGGGGTTGGCTCGGTCTTATCTTTGTCGCAACGGCATTCCTGAATTTTTGCCCGATCTACAAGATCTTGGGCCTAAAGACCTGCACAGAATGCTAAATCTTTTCTAAATTGAACTGAGGGAACGTTTTTATGGTCTATTCATCGGTTTTTGTCAGTGTCGCTTATGTTGTTATGGCGGCTTCCTCGGCTTTAGCTGAACCTCAAATTATGACGGCGCCGGATGCTGCATCAGCGGTTAATAACGCTGAAATGATTTTAATCGATATTCGAAGCCCCAGCGAATGGGAAGAAACAGGCGTTGCAGAGGGCGCGATTGCTCTGACGATGCATCGGACGGACTTTCCGCAAAAGATCACCGCACTGCTGGCGACAGAGCAAGATAAGACAGTTGGGTTTATCTGCGCAACCGGGGGCAGGACGGAGTATGTTGTTAACATTCTCTCCCAGAACGGATTTTCAGATATCGTAGATGTTTCTGAAGGGATGTTCGGCAACAATAATGGTCCTGGCTGGATTGCGCGCGGCCTGCCACTCGTTTCTGCCCAAGAGGCACAAACAGCGTATCAGTTGATGGCATCAACGCATTAGAAGAACGCGTCCGTTGAAAGCGTTAAAGCCATCAGATGTTGTCAAAATTGTCATGCGCGGGCTTTGACGCGGACGATGCTTTGGGCTCACCGTGCTATGACAAAAAAGTAAAGGAGGCAGCCAATAGGCTGCCTCCTTTTGCTGCATTTAGTCACTTACGCTCGCTATTGCTTTGCGAGTACTTTTGCCTGTGGAACCCACTTGTCGCGGGTTGCACGGCCTTTGAAACCTTCAAGGTTCGCATCAACCCACGCCAAATCCGAACTGGACCAAGACCCGATTTGATCGAAGTGGTAATAGCCAAGTGAATGCAGTAGTTTTTCCAACTTGGGGCCAACGCCGTTGATTTCCTGCAAAGGATCGGCAACACCGCCACGAGGGCCGTCAAGGCTTTCGGGCTTGCTTGCTTCACCCGTAAACACGGCGACAGGGGCTGCGACAGCTGCGCTCGGTGCAGGGGCAACTTTCGAAGCTTCTAAGCCATCAATCCGATTTTGCAATTCGATGTTGTTGTTACGCAAACCTTCGAGCGCTTCATGCTCTTGTGCGTTTTGGTTGCGACATGCTTCGAGTTCGCCGCGAAGGCTGTCACGTTCATGGGTTAGTGCGTCACAGTCACAGGCCGCTTCGACCCGATTGTAACGCCAAAGCAACCATCCGAGCAGCAGGCCCAGCAAGAAGGCGACGAGCAAATAAAGAAACATTTGTGTGAGTAGATAAGACATAGGCTTTTCCTTGGTCTGATGTTGTTAGGATTGGCGGGCGCGATCAGCGCGCCTGCCATTCAAAAGAAATGCGACGGTTGGCAGCGCGACCTTCCGCGGTCTCGTTGTCACCAATCGGTTGAGTTTCACCGTAACCGACAGCACGCAGACCGTCTGTGGGGACGCCACGCGAGGCCATAAAACCAAGAACTGCTTCTGCTCGTGCTTCGCTCAGAACTTGGTTGTTTTCATCGGTCCCCTGCGAGTCGGTGTGGCCGCCAATTTCGACGGTCAAACCACCCTCGCCAACGCAGGCCAAAGCGATACCCGTTAGGCGTTCCAAGAGTGGCACGGAGCCGCCTTGGATGGTCGCCGTGCTGGTGTCAAAATTGATCTGAGCACCTTCAAGGGCGGCATTTGCTTGGGCTGCACACTGTTCAGGGTTCATGCCGTCGACCGAAGTTGCTGGTGTTTGCATGGCCGCAATCGTCGCGTCACGTTCGCCTACAACCGCAGTCAGTTCAGCAACACTGCCTTGCAAGGTTTCGATCTGATTTTCACCCGAGCCGAGCGCCGAAGTAAGTGTTGCAACATTCGCACCAAGTTCAGCCACCTGGCCACTTGTATCTGCCAGCTCGGTTTCAAGACGATCAACTTCACCAGCCGTGTCAGCGACCTGTGCGTTTAGGCGTTCAATCGTCCCGTCGCGTTCCGCGATTTGACCATTCAAAGCCGCAACTTGATCGGATTCACTTGCCAGTGCCGACTCGCGCATTCCAGCAATCGTTTGATCCCGATCTGCGACTTGCGCTTCAAGGCCGGCAACGGCTGTATCACGCTCATCTGCTTGCTCGGTTAGGGTTGCAATTGTTGCATCCCGATCAGCTACAATGCCGGTAATGTTGGCGATCGTTTGATCCCGATCTGCGATTTGATCGACCAATTCGGCATTCGATTGATTGGCAAGGTCGAGTTCACCCCGAAGAGACACGACTTGCTGGTCCGTCGCGCCCAGCGCGTTTTGACGGTTTGCCAATTCAGTTTCGAACCCGGCGACACTGTTATTCAGGCCTTCAATCGTTGCCAAGTTTGCTGCGATTGTCTCGTCCTTTTGTTGGATCATGTCTTGCGCACCCAAAAGATCTGCCTTGGTGGTGTCCAGTTCAGACTGCAGGTTTGCGATGTTGGATTCCCCAGACGTTAGGCTTGCACGCAGGCTCTCAAGATCACTGTCGGCTGTATCACGTTGCGCGGTCAGTGTTTCGATCTGATCGGATTGGCCTGCCACTGTATCTTCCAAACCGGAAATAGTGGCATCGCGAACCGCGATGTCGTTGTTCAAACGGGAAACGTCATCAGACAAACCACGAACCGCGGATGGCGATGTAACAACTGATTGCCATCCATCGCGGTCGGCAAGGGCACTAAGAATGTCGTCCGGGTTTTCGTCTGTGCTGCCTGACAGGGCGTAAACGCCTGTTGCTGCCGTTAGGGTGCCGCTTTCCAATCCAGACATCTGAGCGACGCCAAATGCGGCTTCGCTCTGCCAATCGGCAGCCGGACCAGAGATCACAAGCTGATCATCAATCGAACCATCGGTCGCACTTTGGGCATTCGCAATCAGCGTCGCACGAACGTCTTCGTTAGGAACTGTGCCGCGCAACGTGATGCCAGATGGGTCCTTGACCGCCGTAACGTATCCGCCATCGGACAAATATGTTAGCCCATCAATCGGTCCGAGCGCGCCATAGGTTTGATCGGCGGTTTGCAGATGTGCAGCTTCGGTCGCTTCATCATAAACGACCCCGGTCAATGTGACGTGGCGCCCGTCAACGTCAACATCAACGTCAACCGCGTTAGTCGCGTCGAGTTCGTCCGTTACACGTTGTGTTATGTCTTCTTCAATGCTGGTCGATTTGAACCACAGCGCTGAATAGAATGTCAGCGCGGTCACGAGTAGAACCAACGCTATCAATAGGTTTCTCATTTTACCCCTCCAGGTTTGTATCGGGGTTTGTAGTAGTATGGACGCGTCAATCCTTAATGGGGAATAATTTGCGAAAACCACCACAAACGACCAGCGTTTTTGATAGTTGATTCTGCAGCTTCATATCGATGAGCGGCGCTTACGCCTGTAATTTGGACGATTGAGCGCGGTGCACCATGTAATGCAAACCAATCACCAGTAAGGCAATCACAAGACCTGCCCACACAAAAATAGCCGTTTTCCAAAGAAGTAGGACAGCTGCCAATACCCTAAATACGATTTCCGCGCCCCGCATCGCGCCTTTGTCAAAGTGGGCTAAGGCTGACGCGATAAGATAAAGAGCAAGGGCAATACGCGCCAAAAGAAGCGATAGATTGCCGTAGTCGATTTGCCCCGAATATCCGTCGATAAAGCTGCGACGCCCCGTATCATCAGTGATCGTGACGGCCTCTGGGATCAGCAGTAATTCCGGGTGCCACGCAAACACGAACGGTATGGTGAACATCACAATCCCGACCCGCACGGCTGCAAAGCTGGTGCGCATTGGTTCTGTTTTTGTGATTGATGCCGCCGCAAAGGCGGCGACGGCAACTGGCGGTGTGATTGCCGAGGCCACAGCAAAGTAAAACACAAACATATGCGCGGTGAAAAAACTGACACCAAGGTTCGCAAGCAAAGGCCCCAAGAGCAATGCGACGTTCACATAGGCGGGAACAGTTGGCATCCCCATGCCTAGTAGGATCGCGCACAACATAGCACAGGTGAGCGCGAGCATCAGGTAGACACCACCAACGATTTGGATCTCATACCCAAACAGGTTCAGCGTTTGTGCGTTTTCAAGCCACGTTGTGACCGCACGGGTCAATTCTCCGGTCAGGCCGCTTTCGTTCAAAAAAGCGGAAATGATCGACACCGCGAAGAGTAAAAGAAACAAACGTGAAATGAGGATGCCGCCTTCGGCCAATGACTGAAAGACTTTGGAGGGTTTTGCCCGTGTTTCGGGATCAAGAAACAAAAGCGGCACCAAAATTGCGACGGCCCACCAACCGGCTGAAACGGCATCCCCTGTAGAATTCGTAAGCAGTTGTGTCGCAAAACGGGGAAGGACGGTGGATAACCATCCTGCGCTGATCGTGTCCTTATTGCCAAGCAACAGCAGAAGAATCGTTAGAATTGGTAAGATGATTATGATCAAGTTCAGCCAATCCTGCCGATCCATTATCAAATCATCTGGGATCGTCCGCATGGCTTCGACCTTTTCACGGCGGGCTTGAAACATGACAGCCAAAAAGATCGAAAAGAAGAAACACATGGCCGGAAGGAATGCGGCTGTAATGACTTTCGTGTATGGCACCGCGGTTAACGCGACCAATACGAATGCAGCAACACCCATAACAGGGGGCATAATCTGACCGCCAGAAGATGCGGCGGCTTCTACGCCCCCGGCGAACTGTGGGCTGAACCCGTTGCGCCGCATCATCGGGATCGTCAGACGTCCAGTCGATAGAACGTTCGTAACTGGGCCGCCTGTAATGGTCCCAAACATCGCTGAAGAAACGATCGCCGCATGGGCTGGGCCGCCGCGCAAATTTCGTGTGCCGCGCACAGCTAGTTTTATCAAAGATGTGCCGCCTGCGGATGTTCCGAATAGGGCACCTAGCACGACGTAGGGAAATACTTGATTCACGATAATATCCATAAAGCGCCCCATGAAGCCGTCGGGGGTTATGAAGACGTTCGTGGCTTTTTGCACAGCGGCCGCCATAGGATCCCCGCCATCGGCGCCTAATTTCGTCAGAAGGAAATTATTGTCCGTTACATCAAAAACCCAAAGCAAAGCCGTTCCAACGGTGTAAATCACAACGACGCTGGCAACGGCGACAAGTGGGAAACCCCAAACCCTTATGTTATAAAGAAAAAACAAGGTGATGATCGTAAACAGGAGTGGAATGATCCAAACGCCAAATCTGCCCTGACACGCGGGAACTTCGGCTGCAAAGGAAATGCCGGGAATGACGCCCTCGGATCGCGCGGCAGCATCGGCAATGAGGCGGGCGCGTTCGCCGGTGATCTGATCAATCAGGCAAATTGAGTCACTTTCGACGAGATATCCAAATGCTGCCAGAAAAGCCGCTAGGACCAATCCCACATCCATAACAAGCCCAAGCCATGCGCGCGTCGGGCGGTCTTTTTTCCAGGCGCGGTAGACGCTGGCGTCCAACGCGACAATGATCATCATCAAGAGAAATATTGGGGGATAGAAAAATTCGGGCGGAAATCCTGATACCCGAAAGAATGGTTGCCCAGTTAAATCGCGGGCAAAATTTTGAAGGCCCGGAATTTCCGGCATCGTGTTAATCATGCCGACCACCACGAGGATGAATGCAAGCAACAACGCGAGACGTTGCCCGGCCGCTTTGGTGGCGTTGGTCATGCTATTTGCCTTCGGAAAAAATGGGGCCGGCCGAACCGGCCCCTAACTGGTCTAAGACTAAGGGCGGACGCAATCTGCGACGGTATGACCTGCATCTTCAAAAGCACGGATAGCACCGGGGTGCATTTTGATTTGAACCGCACCACAAATGCCCTGACTGACACCGTCAATTTCGCCGAAACTGATCCGAGCGAAGGGACCGCGCGGCGAACCCGTAATGAAACGATCTTGCCCCTTTAGGAAGGCCGTAACGATGTCATAAACCAAAGCGTCATCCATCCCCGCTGGAACGATTTGGCCGAAGGCAGTCGCGTAGCTGTCAAAGCTGTCATCATCTACGACGATTGTGATGTCATTGCCTGCGTACGCGGCGCGGAAGTCTTCAATCGGAACCGAATAAGGCGCATGGCCCGGAGCATTCAGGATTTGCTGGCCCAATTCGCTTGCGAGTAGGTCGGATGGAACATCATGAATGGTTATTCCACCTGCTGCTGCCATCGCAATTTCACGACCAGATGGTAGGCCTTCCGGGATTGTCCACGCATCTGCGCCACCGCTTGTGATCGTTGGCACGGTGTCTGGCCATGGTGTCTGCACGCCTTCGTAACCTTCACCATCCTGCAAACCGGACAACAGTTGAACCATCGCACGGCCAGACGTCAGCGCCGCACCCCGCGGCGGTCCATTCCAGATTCGTTTTCCAGCAAGGTCGCGGATGTCTTCAACAGGGTTACTGTTATAATAGCCAAACATCTGCGCAGACCCTGCGTTGAAGAAAATCACCCGCAGGTTGTCGGCCAGCTCTGCGCCTTTTTCTGGGCCGATGCCGCTATATGGGCCGATGCCTCTGGATAACAAGAATGGCAAAATAAGTGGCGCGGGCGCCATGTCCAAACGGCCTTCAGCAACGGCCTGCACCGAATTCGTCAGCGTTGCGCCTTCGGTGATCTGCATTGTCGCCACGCCTGCGCTATCAAGGACTGCGGCCAAGGTTGTGTCGATGTAATGAGGTGTTGAACCCGGCCCAGTGGTTTCTGCCGTCAGCGTCGTTTGGGCCCCAGCAAGCATTGGTGCAAGCGCTATGAGCCCACCCATTAGCGTATGTTTGATCATGTCTTTCCTCCCTTAAAATCCGTTCGTCCTCACAAACGCAGGCTCTATGAATAGGCCTGCTGTAAAGGCTTGCAGATATTATGTGACTTGTCACGGGTTATTTTTCGGTCTTTATTGGTTACTCAGGAGGACAAATGGCAAACCGCAGCGAAAAAGATGCAGAGCGACTGAAGGCGCGACAAGCCCGGCTTGACTATAACATCTTCTCAAGATTGCCGGCCGTGTATGCCGCGTCGCGTTTGCAAGGGCAGCAGTTATTGCAAGCAGGCGGGGGTCTTAAGATTGTTGAATGGCGGGTTCTTTGGGACCTCTATGAAATTGGCCCCATGACCATACGCGAACTTTCCGCGCTTCAGCGTTCGGATCACTCCCTCCTTAGTCGTGCGTTGCCGGATATGCGTCGCAAGGGATTCGTTACAATGAAGCGGGACGAAATAGACGGGCGACAAACGATTGTCGATCTAGCGCCCGACGGACGGGTTGCTTATCATAAGGCCGCCCCTGTCATGGCGCGTCGCAGGGCCGCGTTACGCGAACAATTTAATGAAGACGAAATCGAAGAGTTTGTCAGTTACTTGGATCGTCTGGACGGGTTTCTTAGACTATCCGTCGAAAACATTCTTGATGACGAAGCCACACAATAGGTCAGCACATAGGTATAGGAATAATCGGACCTATACAGAAACAAGCTTCAGAAGCTGTTCTCTTGCAACTTCGGCTTTAGGCCTATTTAGGGTTACGTCACCACGACTTATCGCGACAATTCGATCCCCAAGTTCATAGGCAAAATCGAAATACTGTTCCACAAGCACAATCGCCATATCACCTTGGTCTCTTAAAGTGCGGATAACCTGACCGATCTGTTTTATGATATTCGGCTGAATTCCTTCGGTCGGTTCGTCTAGTAAAAGAACCTTGGGGCGCGTTATTAGGGCGCGCGCGATGGCAAGTTGCTGTTGCTGTCCACCTGATAAATCTCCGCCGCGTCTCCCCGACATATCTTTTAGCACCGGGAACAGATCGTAAATGTGATCTGGTATCGTGTGGCCTTTGCCCTCAAGACAGGCAAATCCGGTTTGCAGGTTTTCTGTCACGGTCATCATTGGGAAGATTTCGCGACCTTGGGGAACGTAGGCGATGCCGGTCTTGGCAGCCTGTACAGGCTTGCCTGCCATCAGTTCCGTTCCTTGGACACGAACGGTTCCACCTGCAAACGGATGGCGCCCCGCGAGCGCCTTTAGCAGAGATGTTTTCCCGACCCCGTTGGTGCCCATAACGGCTGTGACTTCGCCGGATTGTGCGGCCAGTGTTATACCGTTTAGAATCTGGCTTTGCCCATATTTTAGGGTCAGGTTATCAATATCCAGCATCGGTTAGCGCCCTAGATAAACGTCGATGACGTCTTGGTTTTTTGTGACATGATCAAGGCTACCTTCCGCAAGCACGGCACCTTCGTGCAAGACAGTCACTTTACAGTCCAAGCGTCTGACGAATTCCATATCATGTTCGACAACAACGACGGCGCGTGTCTGTGCAGCTCGACCCAAAAGTTCAGTCGTATGTTCGCGTTCCGCAGGCGTCATGCCCGCCGCGGGTTCGTCGACCAACAGCAATCGGGGGTCTTGCGCAAGAAGCATCCCAATTTCGAGCCATTGTTTCTGCCCATGACTTAGCGCGCCGGACTGTTGATCCAGCGCATCTGTCAGTCCGATTTCATCGCTGATACCGCGAATGCGACCCTCACTGTGGCTGCTTGGGTTGCCGAACAGAACATCAAACGGACCACGTTTGTTACGCAGGGCCATTGCGATGTTCTCGCGAACGGTTTGCGCTTCGAATACCGTAGGTTTTTGAAACTTCCGGCCGATGCCAATTTGCGAAATTCTACTTTCGGATAGGCCCAACAATGACACAGATTTTTCGCCAAACGTGATGCGTCCTTCGTCTGGTTTCGTCTTTCCTGTCACGATGTCCATGAAGGTCGTTTTGCCTGCACCATTCGGGCCGATAACCGCCCGCAACCCATGTTCCGGAATTTGGATCGAAAGATTATTGATCGCGCGGAAACCATCGAATGTGACTGACACACCCGATACCTCTAACAGGGTCGCGTTCATTCCGGTTTTCCTTCTTCGTCGCGCCATGCGCCCTTGTCAGGGCCGTAGTCGCCCTCACGTACAACATCGGGTTTGCGAACCAATGCATCAAAAACGCCGCCGATCCCTTTGGGGAAATATAACGTGACCAAAACAAAGGTTATGCCAAGCAGGACTAGCCACCAGTCGGTCCACTTTACGATATAGATACCGAGATTAACGTCAGGCGCAGATCCGCCCGTGAAATAAGATGACATTAACGACACAAGAGCGGCGCCGATGACGGCCCCATAAAGGCGCCCGCGCCCACCAATCGCCACCCAGACTGCAAGGTAGATCGACGCAATCGGCGCGATTTCAGCAGGATTGATGATGCCTGCCTGCGGATAATACAGAGCGCCTGCAATACCAGCGATCATGGCCGTCAATGTGAAGACGAACAGTTTATAGTGTTCGACATGATACCCCAAAAAGCGCACGCGCGCTTCGTCATCGCGGATTGCACGGATCACTGACCCGAATTTCCCGGACACAACATAGGCAAACAAAAGATACCCAAGTGCGAGGGCAATCGCAGACACCCAAAAGAACCAGAGAGAAACAACAGCCTGACTACGGTCTTCGAGACCGGGAATGTTCTGCAAGCCCGACAATCCATTGTTCCCGCGTAGTCCCGTGTCATTTTGAAAGAAATAAAGCGACAGCGCCAACGTCATGGCCTGCGTCAGGATCGACAGATATACACCAGTGACGCGACTGCGAAACGCCAACCATCCAAACACGAGAGCCAGTATACCTGGAACCACAACGACTGCGATGAGTTGCAAGGTCAGACTATGTGAAAAGATCCAAAGCGCCGGGAATTCGGAACTGCCGACGACCCCGAAAATCTGGGTTCCCACGGCATCCGTTATCTCTTGAGCGGTTGGTGGTAAGACAGCGGATTCCAGCGACGTTAATACGATACCTTCGGTACGCGCATACATCAGCCACATGCCTATCGCGTATCCGCCCATTCCAAAAAACGCAAAATGGCCCAAGGACAAGATACCACAATACCCCCAAACAACATCCATCGCGATGGCCACGAGGCAAAGGCAGAGTGTTTTGCCGAGAGTTTTCAGAAACGATGTTGATATCGCGCCGTTACCTGCTGCTTCGCTCAGGAACGTCACGCCAATCGTGAATATTGCGAGTCCCGCGAGGAACCAAAGGACAGATGGATTCTTGGCGATGAATGTATTTTGCATGGCTCAATCCCCCGCTGCGCGACCCTTAAGGGCGACGATACCCTTGGGGCGGAATTGGATGAACAAGATCACGAACAAGATCATATAGGTTTGTGCAGCAAGCGTGTTGGACGGGTTAAAGAATTCAATTCCCTTTTGGGTGAACCCAATAAGCGACGCCCCCGCAAGCGTTCCCCAGACATTTCCAACACCACCGACAACGACCGTCATGAAAGATTGTACGATGTAATCCGCGCCCATTTCCGATGTAACTTTAGCATAAAGACCAATCGCCACCCCTGCGATACCGGCAATCCCTGACCCTAAACCAAAGGTCATCATATTGATACGATCGGGGCTGATGCCCATGCTTGCTGCCATGCCAGGGTTTTGGGTAACTGCGCGAACCTCAAGCCCCAGTCGGGTCCGTTTCAGGATGAACAGTATCAACGCAAGGAACATAAGTGCGAGCACGAATATAGCGATGCGAATATAACTGATCTGCACGACATCATTGAGAACCCACGCCCCCGCAAGCCAATCTGGTGACGTCAGTGGGCGCGCCTGTGTTCCAAAAATGTTTTTGGCAAGTTGTTGGAGAACGATCGAAATTCCGAATGTTGCCAAAAGGGTTTCAAGCGGGCGGTGGTACAGATGCCGGATCACAAGCCGTTCCATCGCAACACCGGCCGCAAATGTCACAGCAAAGGCAAGTGGCAAGGCGACAATGATCGACACGGTGTAGTCTGGGATGAATAGCTGGACAACATAGCCTGTATACGCGCCCATCATGATAAATTCACCGTGGGCCATGTTAATGACGCCCATAACGCCAAATGTAATCGCCAGCCCAACAGCAGCCAAAAAATAGATTGATGCCAGCGACAGTGCATCAAGTGTTAGGTCGACTGTCTTTCCAACTCCAATCAAGTTGACGGTTGCGGCCTGTGCAGCCTTGGCCGCGTCAGTGATATTCGCGTTGGGTTCAGAATACTCCAAATAAAAGACATGGCTATCAATTGCTGCTTGTTGATCTGCCTCGGATACGAGGGGCGGTGCCACGCCATCAGCGGCAAGGGTTTGATAGGCTGCCATACGTGCCGCATCTGTGTTGAGTGTGGCCACGTCCACTCCGGCGACTGTCCCTTCGGACAATTGCGCGGTCAGTGTTGCCACGATATCGGCTTTGGAAACCGTTTGCGGTGCAAGGTCTTTGGCCACCAATTGCTCATAGGCCTCCGGTGCGGTCAAATCCTCACCCACTGTTAGAATTCTGGCAACATTGGCGTTTTCAGGAATTGTGGGTGTCACGAATTGGCGGGTCGCCAGAATCTGGCTTAGAACGCCACGCACCTCGACACTTACATCCCCGGACAATGCATTGATGGCAGATATGCGTGCCGCCGGATCATCTTCGAATTGGGCAGCGAGTTGGCGCTCCAACTGTATTTTGCGTGTAAGGATTTCGGCGTTGGGTTCATCATCAATACTGAGGCGAAGGGCGGCCAATTGATCAGCAGCAGGATCGCGACTAATGGCATCGAGCGCGGCAATCCGGCGCGTTTCATCAGGATCAGACAGTTGGAACTGCACAAGAGCGGCGTTGATGACACGACGCACACCAGCGTTTGGTTTGATCTGTTTGAACCCGTCATCATCTGCGACCGTGGTTGAAACCTCGGTGTCCAGATCGGTCAGGATCAAACCATCGCCGTCTTCGACGGCACGAAAGAACACGCGGTCTTCTTCGCGCATATAGATGTTTTTGTCGCGCCAGCTTTCAAGAAATGTCGGGATGCCGGCGGCAC
Organism: uncultured Octadecabacter sp.; assembly: GCA_964406585.1. Classification (GTDB taxonomy): domain Bacteria; phylum Pseudomonadota; class Alphaproteobacteria; order Rhodobacterales; family Rhodobacteraceae; genus Octadecabacter. The sequence continues at coordinate 12,733 of CAYOSK010000054.1, forward strand.
CTGCGTCCTCAAGCGCCGCAATCACGTCTTCGACGGTACGCCGCGAGGGTTTTTCTACGTTTTCCGAATTTGCTTGTAGAACATCCTGAAGGGACTGTGCCTGTGCTACGGGTGCGAGAATAAGAATGCTCAGGCAGAATAGCGCGAGGCGGATCATTGTATTTCTTTCTTGGGAACGTCAAATGGGCAGGCCAATGCGGCCTGCCCACATGTCTTGATTAGTAGTTGGACGTCAGCTGAACACAGGTTTCAGTTTCAGTATTGTACATGCCGCAACCGAGATCTTTCCAATCCGATGTCAAAACAGCGGAGTCTGGCAGATAATCTGTCCATGCATCGCCGGGAACTTCGGTTGTCTGGCTGATGATGTCGAACTGACCGTCTGCTGTGATCTCACCGATCAGCACTGGTTTCGCGAGGTGGTGGTTTGGCAACATGACAGCCGTACCACCTGTAAGGTTCGGGAATTCCTGCCCGTACATTGCCGCGCGTACAGCGTCGACTTCGACTGAACCAGCCGCTTCAGCCGCGTTCACCCACATGTTGAACCCGATATAGTGCGCTTCCATCGGATCATTCGTCACGCGGGTATCGTCACCCGTGTAGGCCTGCCAATCTGCGATGAATTGCGTGTTAGCCTCGGTGTCGGCAGACATGAAGTAATTCCATGCGGCCAAGTGACCAACCAGTTCGGACGTGTCGAAACCTGACAATTCTTCTTCACCAACCGAGAATGCGACAACTGGAATGTCGTCAGCGGACACACCGGCAGCGGCCAGTTCTTTGTAGAAGCCGACGTTCGCATCTCCGTTGATCGTGGAAATCACACCAACCTGGTTACCGTCTGCACCCAGTGCAACAACGTCACCTACAATTGTCGCCCAATCGGAGTGACCGAAAGGTGTGTAGTTGACGAAGATGTTTTCTGGCGCGATGCCTTTTTCAATCAAGTAGCTTTCGAGAATGTTGTTGGTTGTGCGCGGGTAAACATAGTCGGTACCCAGCAGAGCGAACTGCTCAACACCCAATTCTTCAAGGAAATAATCAACCGCTGGGATCGCCTGCTGGTTCGGGGCCGCGCCGGTGTAGAAAACGTTCTTGGATGATTCTTCACCTTCGTACTGAACAGGATAGAACAGAAGTCCGTTCAATTCTTCGATGACAGGCAGGACCGATTTACGGGATACGGATGTCCAATTACCAAAAATCACGTCGACTTCATGAACTGTCAGAAGTTCACGTGCCTTTTCCGCAAACAGCGGCCAATCGGATGCAGGATCAACGACAACCGCTTCGAGTTCGCAGCCCAGTACGCCACCAGCTTCGTTTTGTGTTGCAACCAGCATCTGCATGGTTTCAGCCAGCGTCGTTTCGGAGATCGCCATCGTTCCTGACAATGAGTGCAAGACCCCTACTTTGACAGTGCAATCTTGGGCTGCCGCGGCGGATCCAAATGCCATCAGAGACAGCGCAGAAATAGTTGTGAGAAGTTTGTTCGAGTTCGTCAAAAGATGTTCCCCCGTAGGAATCTGACTGCAAAACAAAGGCAAGAACGACCTATTCAGATGGGCCGCAAATTGTTAACTTTGCCAGGCAGCATTCGTTGCAGCCATGCGGGGGTTGTTGTCGTCCATGATCACGCCCCTGCGTGGCACCTTTCGCTCATGCTAAGGCGCTGTGAACGTCGCGGTGTGTGCGACATCAGGCAATGATACGACGCAACCGAAATCTTGATTCAGGCTGGTTGCTCTTTTTTTAGACATATTCGGCAGTTTTAGCCCACAAATTGGGCATGTATCATCCGAATTATTTCAGATGGCCCGAACTGCACGGTTAAGAAACTGACCGATCTGCTTACAAAACGCGACTCAGCCAATAGCCGTTGGGGGTTCGGGTTTTTGATGCCGATAAATCCACTATCGTCTTTGTTCAAAAGAAGGCTTTGTTGTTTGATCTGCTGAAATGCTTAGTCTTCGAAAACGCGTTCTAATTCAGCCGTGGCATGCGTGCGAACAGCCGATTGCGCCGTACGTGCCAAAAGAAAAGTTCCCTTAACATTGGGAGATTGCGGAAAATGCCATTGGCCCGCGATGCGTGTTGCCGTTGCATTGATCTGTCCTTGGTAGGACGGATGATCGTCTGCTTCGAAATCAGTATAGATCTTAACAAACTGTACAGTTGATCCGCTTCGGGTGCCCGATAGAACTGCAAGCAACGTATCTGTTGCTTCTGTGCGAAACGTATTTGGCTCTATTGTTTCACCACGTAATGTTGCTCCTGTTTCGGCCAAAACAACATCGAAAGACACAGGCGTTCCAAATGCAATGTTGTCGTAGTCATAGCGACCCGTCCAACTCCCACTTAGGGTGCTAGACGCCGCCACTATAGTCTGCGCAGCGTGCCGCCAAGCGACAATTTTGGTGAAAGCTCAACGACCTGCGGCTCGTCGCTCGCGCTGTCGGTATTTCGCGCAGCAATTATCCGCGCGGCCGTTTGTCCGATGTCGCGCCGGCAGGCATCCATCGTCGCCAACTGCCTTGGGAGGCCATCCAAAAGCTCAACCCCGTTAAACCCGGCGAGGCCGACCTTATTGGGAATATCAACGCCTTGCTCTTGAAGATAAAGAAGGCCACCTGCTCCGATCATATCATTCGAGTAGTACAGAAAATCCAGATCGGGTGTTCGTTGCAGCATGGCTGCTGTCATTTCCCGCCCCTTCGCGAGCGCGGAGCCACCTGAATAAAATTCCTGATCTGCGATCTCGATACCAACTTTAGCAAGCGTTTGGGTAAAACCTTCAAACCGCTTCCGGGCTCGGTGGTCCAGCGGCATTTTGGTTCCCATGAACCCGATACGCCTATATCCCGCATCAATGATCGCCTCTGCCATCATCCGCCCCGCACGCCGATGCGATATCCCTACAGCGGTGTCGATGGCTTCGCCGTCGGTGTCCATAATTTCTACCACTGGGATTCCTGCTTGCATCAGCATCGCGCGCGACGCGTCAGAATGTTCTAACCCAGCAATAATAACCCCAGATGGCCGCCAAGATAGCATCTCGAACAGGACCTTTTCTTCTTTTTCCGGCTGATAGTCCGTTACGCCGACAACCGGCTGCAATTCGGTATCATCAAGCTCTTCGCTAATACCCGATAAAACCTCAGGGAAAACCATGTTGCTCAGGCTGGGGATGATGACGGCCACCAGGTTAACCCTTTGTGACGCCAACGCACCTGCTATCTTGTTGGGAACATATCCCAACTTTCGCGCAGCATCTTGCACCTTTTCGCGTGTCGCTGAACTGACGTCGCCTTTGTTGCGCAGTACGCGGCTGACGGTCATTTCACTGACTCCGGACGCTTCTGAAACGTCACGGAGCGTAAGTGGGCGTTTTGATGGTGTCTGCACTGCAAGTGTCCCGTAAGTCTGTTGAACAAGTGTTACCGCTCAAACCGTCAGAAGTCCAAGCCCTTGCGGTAGCTCAATTTCATATGCACACAAAGAGCAGCGGTCCCGTGGCTCAACTGGATAGAGCAGCCCCCTCCTAAGGGGCAGGTTGCAGGTTCGAATCCTGCCGGGGTCGCCAAGATATCCTTTAAAATATGAATCTTAGCTCGTTCTTGAATTTTCAAGTTAGGTGTTCATGTGTTACACATAGCTTACACATTATCTCATAATGGCAGTTTTTTAGAGTGACTACTGAGAAGCACTCGATTCTGGGCGAAAAAGTCCATGTTCACCGCCGTGAAAACAGCCGCTTTTGGCAGTCAGCAACATTCCTGAATGAGCGAAATCATCGGATTTCAACGAAGGAAGAAAGCCTTAAACTTGCCAAGGAATTTGCTGAAGATTGGTACCTGACGCTAAGAGGTAAGCACACGCGTTGCGAGCGCATTTCTGAAAAAACTTTTGCCAAAGCGGGTGAGCAGTTTCTGAGAGAGTTTGAGGCGGACACTGCGGGTGAGCGGAACCCAAAGTGCCTAACCAATCATGCCAACCACCTTCGGCTTCATCTTGTGCCCTTCTTTGGCACACGTGGCTTGTCAGAGATCACGACGACCAAGATTCAGGAATATCGCATCGCGCGAATGCAATCGACTTACCGTGGTAAGTCGCCAGCGGTGGGGACAC
>CAYOSK010000055.1:0-16662 GCA_964406585.1 uncultured Octadecabacter sp.
GTAACCTTGACCGGCCACCAGTTCGACGCGAATCCAGTCGCCGGTGTAGGGATCAGCGGAATACTGGTTGTTATTGTCACCATCTGCGAAATTTAGATTTCCGTGGAAGGTTTCGCCGTCATAGATCTGGTAGATCGTGTCGATCCCGCTTGCGGCATCCTGAAATTCGGTCAAATCTGACGCCAAAGTCACGGTCGTTGCTGTGACGGTGTAGGTTCCGGACGATCCGCTGTCGACGACGACAAAGTAGGTTCCATCCTCTTGAATGGTCCCCTCGATGACCCAGTTTGTGGCAGAGCTTTCGGCGGCGTTGGTGCGGGCCACAAATTGCCCCAGTCCGTTGTAAATAAGAATATCGCCGCTGTTGATGGTTCCTTCGACAACTTCAAATCGGTAGTCGGTGCCGGCAAGCAGATCAATTTCGAACCAGTCCCCATCGTCAAATGTATTGACTGTTCCCGCAATCGTCGTGCCGAGGGTCATTATACTCCCCTGTTCGATCGCCGCATCTAAGAACATGTCATAGCGGTTTTCAAAGACGGATCGGGCCGGAAGTGGCGCGGACGGCTGAGTGGAGTTGATATTGTCCCCCCAAGTGCCGCCTGACAATTCATCGGCCTCATCAAGCGCATCCTGGAGCAGCGTTTGGTAGTTCGACAAGATGCCGCCGAGACTGTCATATTGTGCAAACCTGTCGGCTTCTATCTGCCAACCGTTCGACATCGTAAGTGACACAATATCGCTGACGGTCCGCAGACCTTCTGCAAAATAAGAGACCAGCCCGGCCGCTTGCCCGCCAACATTGAAGAATGACTGGGCGCTGGCGACGATGTTTGCAAAGGAGTCCACGAGTTCAAGGGCGTTGATCGTAATCGCATTGTCTAGAAAATCGCGGGACAATTGTGCCAAGTTTGGATCATCTAACGCCGCGATCATAGCGTCCTGTTCACCAATGAAATCCGCAATCGTGGCCAATTCGGAGATGAAATCAAAAACGGCCTGAAGTTGGCCAGTCACTGGGGTGCCTGTCAGGATTGTTTCGACACTGTCATACGCTGACAGGATGCTGTTGATGTCCTGTAGCATCGCCACGTTGTTGGCTGCAAAATTCGTTGATGAAATGTCGGCAAAGGACGCGGCGACCCGTTCTCCGATGGATGTCAGCTTGTCGGACACCACAAAACTAAAGTTAGCGACGGCAGCGATTTCGACTGTGGCGACCCCAAGGTTTGCCGCGACGTCGTCGTGAAACACCGCGCCCAGAACATCAAGTTCGTCGTCAACGCCGTCAAAAATGGCACCTAATCCACCCGCTGTCGTGACGATAGCGGAGTAGAATGTTGTCGAAAGCCCTGAAATGGATTCCCAGAACAAAGTGAAATTCCCGGCAAGATAATCCGCAAAGCCGGGTGTCGCGTCATCAAAGACCTGATTGACTGAATCTTGAATGCTATTGGACTGCGATATGAAGGTATCGTAATATGCAGCATTGTTAACCTGCAAATAGGCTTCAAGGGCTTCGATATCGTAGGTGGCCGCAAAGAAACGATCAATTTGCTGAGATACTGTTTCAATGTCTTCGATAAATGCGAAAACGTCGATGCCAGTGTCAAAGAAATTATTGGGCGCTATTTCGACCCCCATAAGCGAGGTCAACGTATTTTGATCATCGGCGGGGTAAGTGGTGAAATTAACGCCAACCAGCGCATCCAAGCTTTGTCTTATGGTCACGGTCATTCAAGAAAACCTTATTAAATATAAATTTATTGGAAAACTGGCGTCTAGAAATAGACGCCTGCGCCAATGCCCTTTGTGTACTGCGCCGTTGCCGCGTTACTTTATATGAAAGATTTGCCACCAACCATGCCTCAGAGTTTCTAGCGAGACGCGATCCCGTTGCCAACGCCTGTCTTCGCTATCGCTTTCCTGTGCCACAAGGTGGACCTGTTGCGCTGTTGCTGCGCCACAAGTGCTCGTTCAAGCCAGTTTCCGTTCGAAGGCGTCGTGGGCTATAGGTGCCGTTTATGCCGTCGAAATGGCCATCTTGGCCTGCCCCCAAGGCTCCCTTAGTCCTCATGACCGACGCTGAGCGATGACTTTGACAGCAAATGGTCCTGACCAGTGTTCGCCACATGATTCCGAAACGTCGTGTTTCATTCAAATGATCGCCAACCATCGGCAAAGCCGCAGTTTTCGGGCACAAAAAAATGGCATCTGGCGCAAGTAAGATAAAAAAACAGGCAGAACGGCGCAAACCATTGTGCTCTCAGGGGGGCTGCCACTTGATCCGTTCGCGTTTCTCCAGCCCCATCGTGGCGCAGGGTGTTTAGGGTTCCGCCGCGACAGAAGACTTCGCGGGGCTGGTCCGAGAAACGCCACCGATGCGGCAAAATCCGCAAAGGCACACGGCGGGGCAAAATCCCGGGAGGTTACTGCGCAGGTTTTGTCCGCGCCCCCTTATGTTGTTCCGCCAGTGCGACGTGACCGATTTTCCAAACCCTCGGCGGGACATGGAACAGGGACTGCCATGACCATCAAAACACTTCTTTCAACGGGCGTGATATGCGCTGCGTTTGCGTCAACATTTGCGATGCCCTCCTATGCTGAAGAAAAAACCGAATTCAAATTGGCGTGGTCTATTTACGTTGGCTGGATGCCGTGGGGCTATCTTGATGAAAGCGGCATCATGGATAAGTGGGCCGACAAATATGACATCTCCGTCGAAATTGTTCAGATCAACGACTATGTGGAATCCATCAACCAATACACTGCCGGCGCATTCGACGGCGTGTCAGCGACCAACATGGACACCTTGTCCATTCCGTCTGGCGGTGGCGTTGACACAACTGCCCTGATTATCGGCGACTATTCAGACGGCAACGATGCCGTAATTTTGAAAGGCGAAGGCAGTCTTGCAGATCTGGCAGGCAAACCCGTGAATTTGGTTGAACTGTCTGTTTCGCACTATCTGCTCGCGCGCGGGCTCGACGCTGTTGGATTGTCCGAGGCCGATTTGGACGGTGTTATCAACACCTCTGACGCCGACATGATCGCGGCCTATGCAACCAGTGACGTCGAAGCTGTTGTGACATGGAACCCGCTCGTTTCTGAGATTACAGGCAGCAATCCCGACGCGACAGTGTTGTTTGACAGCTCAATGATCCCGGGTGAAATCTTGGATATGATGGTGGTGAACACCCAAACGCTGGCCGACAACCCCGACTTCGGCAAGGCCGTTGCGGGTGCATGGTACGAAGTGATGGGTTTGATGGCCGCCGGTGACGAAGCCGCGCTGACAGCTATGGCCGAAGCATCTGGAACAGATTTGGCGGGCTACAAAGCGCAGCTTGACGCAACCGAGATGTTCTTTGACCCTGCCGAAGGTGTAGCACAGGCGACATCGACAGATCTGCCCACAACAATGACAACGGTCGCGGAATTCCTGTTTGACAAGGGGATCTTAGGGGTCGACGCGCCCAGCGCCGATTTCGTCGGGATCGAATACCCTGGTGGCGTCATCACCGGCGACGAAACCAACGTCACCCTACGGTTTGACCCAACTTACATGCAAATGGCGGCCGACGGCGATCTTTAGGGGCGGCTTTGGGGCGTGTTCTGATCGAACGCGCCCCTTTTTGTCTAATTTTATCAACCCACAACGATTTGGAGGGGCCACTTGAGACTTATTAACCGCGTCCCGTCCAAACCACTGGCGTTCTTTCTGGCAGTGCTGCCATTTGTTGCCACCCTTATTGCCTATTCAGTGGCGTCAGACATACGGCTTGCTGCGAACCCGCAAGACAAATTGCTGCCTGCCTTGGGAACAATCTTTGACACGGCTGTGCGTCTCTTTACGGAACCGGACCGCAGATCAGGTGATATTTTGTTGTGGCTGGATACAGCTTCATCTTTGATGCGCCTGTTGTTGGGCGTCTGCATCGCTGCGGCGCTCTCATTGACTTTGGGAATGATGATCGGCCTGCTGCCGCTGGTGCGGTCCGGCTTGTCGGGATTTGTCGCAGTATTGTCTATGATCCCGCCGTTGGCTGTCCTGCCAATCCTGTTCATCGTATTTGGTCTAGGCGAAGTGTCCAAGGTTGTGTTGATCGTTATTGGGATCACGCCGTTTATGACGCGCGATCTGTCCCAACGCGTCCTCGATATTCCGTCCGAACAATTGATCAAGGCACAAACGATTGGGGCGTCATCTTTGGTGATCGCGCTACGTGTCGCCCTGCCCCAAATTCTGCCCCGTCTCTTGGCCAATGTTCGCCTGTCACTTGGATCTGCGTGGCTGTTCCTGATCGCAGCTGAAGCCGTAGCATCAGATGTGGGCCTAGGTTATCGTATCTTTCTTGTGCGCCGTTACCTCGCGATGGATATCATCCTGACGTACGTCATCTGGATCACCCTTTTGGCCTTCATTATTGATTGGGCGATCAAAACCGCATCCCGCAAGGCGTTCCCTTGGATGGAGGCCGGTTTATGAGTTTCGTAGACGTTCGCGACATTTGGCAGTCTTACGGCGATCGTTCGATCATAGAACGGGTCAATCTGACGGCTGACGAGGGAGAATTCGTTTCAATTGTAGGGGCGTCCGGTTGCGGAAAATCAACGTTCTTACGTCTTCTCTTGGCCCAAGAACGTCCCACACGCGGTGCGATCTATGTTGACGGCGGTGAACCCGCGTTGGAACCCAACTTGGAACGTGGGGTCGTGTTTCAAAAGTATTCGGTTTTTCCCCATCTTACAGTTCGCCAAAACCTTGTCGCGGGCACCAGTTTTGCGACGCGATTTGGGGTCCTGTTTGGGGCGCCCAAACGCGCGGCTTTGAAGCATGCTGATGATATGCTTGACCGGATCGGGCTGAACCATGTTGCCAATCAATACCCTGCGTCTTTGTCGGGTGGGATGCAGCAACGGCTCGCGATTGGTCAGGCCATGGCCGCCAAACCGCGTGTCTTGATGCTGGACGAGCCGTTTGGCGCGCTGGACCCGGGCACACGCCTTCAAATGCATGACTTTCTTATGGAGCTTCGGGCTGAAACCAACATGACCGTTTTCATGGTGACACATGATCTCGAAGAAGGATTCAAATTGGGTGATAGAGTTTTGGTTTTCGACAAACCCAGATGGGACCCACACGATCCGGGCGCATATGGCGCGACAATCACCTACGACTTTGACGCAAGAGACAAAGGTATGCCTTTTCAGGACATTCTAAAAAGCTACCCCTCCCTCGCCGCGGGCTGAAACCCCGGCTGAAATTCACTGCGCGCGCCGCTGGGCTCCGTGTGCAGGCAGTCATCAAAGCCCAGGCAAGACGCCCCGTAAGGTGGCACCACAACAGGAACCATACGATGTTTTGGAATTTGGATAAAAGAAGATCCCACCACCCGCGCGATCTGGCCGAACGTATCAACGCAACCCAAAGACGGGCCCATCACCCGGACCTGACGAAGCTTGCGGGTTGGAAAGCCATGCAGAAAGAAGGCGACCTTCCCGAGGGCCGCATGGAAGAAGAACGCCGATGGGCTTTGCGCATGGGTCTGACAGGCGCCGATGCCATTGAAGACAAATCAATCCCCACCTTTGCGCGCGGCGAACTCCCCCACTTTGCTGGCATCAACACGTTCCTAAAAGCCCCCTATGCGGAAGATGTTCTTGAGGTGGCCAATTACGACGCAACCGTCCTTGGAATTCCTTTTGACGGCGGCACAACCTACCGTCCCGGCACGCGGTTTGGCCCACAGGGCGTGCGCAAAATATCCGCCCTGTACACGCCGTATAACTATGAGATGGGCGTAGATCTGCGCGAACAGATGACGCTTTGTGATGCAGGCGATGTCTTCACGATCCCCGCCAATATCGAAAAGTCGTTCGATCAGATTAGCCGTGGTGTAAGCCATGTGTTTAGTTCTGGATCGCTTCCGATCATGATTGGCGGCGATCATTCGATCGGCTTCCCGTGTGTACGCGGCATCGCAGAATGCACATCAAAACGCATTGGTATCGTCCATTTTGACCGTCACGCCGATATTCAGGAAAAAGACCTAGATGAACGGATGCACACAACCCCATGGTTCCATTCGACGAACCTTCCAAATGTCCCGGCAACAAATCTTGTGCAAATCGGTATCGGCGGATGGCAGGTCCCTCGCGAAGCCGTGAAAGTCGCGCGCGAACGCAACACAAACATCATCACAATGGGCGACGTCGAAAAGATGGGCATCGATAAGACCATCGAAATGGCACTGGAAATGGCGTGGAAAGACGTAGACATGGTGTATCTGTCATTTGACATCGACAGCATCGATTGCGGGTTTGTGCCTGGCACGGGCTGGCCCGAACCAGGAGGGTTCCTACCCCGCGAAGCGCTTGCACTTGCGTCTGGCATTGCTGCCGAAGGCATCTGCGGCATGGAGCTTGTAGAAGTCTCTCCGCCCTATGACACATCCGACATCACGGCCCTTATGGGCACGCGTGTCATTGTGGATGTATTGGGCTCCATGGTCGCCAACGGTAAACTCGGCGCGCACAAACGACATATCGACAAACCTGTGTCGCTTCCGCATGGCGAATTCGAAGGCAAGCGCTGGTCAAATGATGCGCCTCATAAGGTAGGTGAATAATGCCCCACGACCATCCACACGATCACGCCCATGACCACTCTCATGATCACACGCACCACCCCCCCGCAGCGGGCCACAACCATGCCCATGGCGATCATCTTCATTCTCATATGCATGCCGAAGATGAAGCCGCGGACATCCAAGTGCTGGCCACGCAGTTCATCGATGGGTTCATTCAGGCAAATGACAAATCAAGCTATCTCAAACTGGCTGGCGTCCCTTTGGAACGCCCGTCCGGCGCAGGACAAAAAGCGCTGAAGTTGATTGATGTAGAACTCAAGACGGAATGGCAGGTTGGAACGGCATCCCCTTCGTTTGGATCGCGCGAGCTATCCTATCTTCCGTTCCCAGGCCAAATGGTACGCGACCGCACCAATATGTCCCTCGTCTATGTTTCGATGGATGAAAAATCTGTCCTCGATATTCGGGATTTTCTCAGCAACAGAAAGAAGGAAATTGAAAAATGATGAAATCAGCAACGGCAATCATGGCTATCTTTTTGGCGTCACCGGTTCTGGCCCATCCCACCCAAATTCAAGGGCATTCACACGGATCCGAAACGCTTCTGGTGGCAGCGATCGCGTTTCTGACGGTCATTGGGATCCAGATGCGCGCTGTTAGCAACCAGCGCAAACAACGGATCGCTGGCTGAATAGAACGATTAGACTTTCCGCACATAAGGAAGGCGTGGCAACTGCCGCGCCTTCCTTATTCTTTTTTAGGATACGTTTATGGGCAGGGTTGCGCGGCCTGAATAAGACCTTCTCCGAACGTGCGATCACGCCCGGCTGGCCCCAAATCAATCAGTGTTCCACGCGCGCCTTCAAATGTGCCGTCTTGTTGTGTCGCCAAAACTGCTGTCACCAAAGGCGCCGCCATTGATGTTCCTGTCACGTACCGCCCGTCGGGGCCAGATGGCACGAACACATCCACACCGGGTGCAGCAACGTCCACATGGGTGCCGCGCACCGCGTCCCGAAAAATTCGACCACGCGCATCGACGGCCGTCACCGCAATGACATCGTCCAATGCTGCCGGATGCTGTTCAGGGGCCGTTTGCCCGTTATTCCCAACCGCAGCAACGATGACCATGCCTTTGCTCGCCGCTGTTTGCACGGCTTGCGTGAGCAGCTTGTTTGGCGGCCCAGCGAGAGAGACATTCACCAGCGACACGTCCTGACGTGCCATCCAATCGATGGCTTGAACCAAACCAGCAGCCCCCCCGATATCTTCACCGGCTTCATTGGCGCGAATAATATTTGCACTAAACAATCGCACACCGCGCAAACGGGACGGATCGGCAAGCACGCTCGCGACTTCGGTGCCGTGGCGAACGGATGTTGGGCTGCCGGTTTCAAAATTTCGGTTCTGGATGGACGTCCCGGATAGGGCCGGCACTGTCGCATCGACCCCACCATCTATCAACCCAATCGATCGAAGGGCGCGACAAGACCCGTTTTGCCACGACATCAACGCATTCGCATAGGTTCGGCGGCCAGCATTGCCCTGCACAGTTTGTTGCAGACGATAGGCATGATTGACGCCAACCGTTGACGCAGGAACAGCGGTTTCAAGCGCCATTATGGCAGCCAAACCAGTCACGCCATCAGGAAGATCGATCGCCACCATGATCAAATCAAGACCTTCCAAGACTGTTGTTTCCATGGGGCGATACCCCAGTTCAATTGCGGACTGCCGAATTTGGGCGGCCTGATTTTCGTTTTCTACCAATGCATAGACCCGACCTTCTTCGGCCAAGACCGCAGGCATTGGTGTCGGAATGGCAAACGATTGATCGGGACCACAGCTCGCGCAGAACCCAAGCGCGGCGGCAAAGCCTGCGGCGCGCAAAAAATACGTAAATGTCGATTGAAACAGGATCATTGTTAGCCCTTCATAGCCTCGTTCAACATTCGTCGTTGTACCGCTAATTTTGGTTCAAAAAATTCTTTTTGAACCTTTTATGATCCCAACCGACCAAGGTTTGCGTTACAAATTAAACGGCATACTGACACCTTACGCTGAGAAGCAGACGGGTCAATGCGTGGAGGGCAATTGATGCAGACTGATGAATTAGACCAGCTTGACGAAATCATAGCATATGTTCAATCGCGCCTGTCCCACGACGACACAGCGGCTTTTGAACAAAAGATTCAAGACGACGCCGATCTTCGCGCAAATGTCGCCGCGTTGATGGCAGTACGCGGTGTTTTTGGGCACGACGCCCAGCACGACCAAGGCACATTGCCCGATGATGGGTGGGCGCGTTTGGCTGAGCGGATTGATAAAGAGGCAGCACCGACCCAGCCACGGATCATTCCAACAACAGCTGCGAATGATAACTGGTTGCGGCCGTTGACGCTGCTTCAGGCTGCATGCGTCGCAGCCGTTGCCATTTTTGGCTGGCAAGTCGCCCAGACCAACCTGTTCGGTGAAGCGGAAAATGGATATGTCACAGCGTCAGCAAACGATGATGGTCCGTTGCTTCGCTTGGTGTTTAATCCAGACAGTGCCTTTCAAGATATTTCTGACATCTTGTCACAATTGGACGGGCAGATTGTTGACGGACCGTCCGCAATTGGGCTGTTCACCGTGGCTTTTCCAAATGACGCCGCACGCGATCTTGCCTTTGATACGCTGATTGCAACGCCCAACCTTGTAAACGAGGTGACAAAAGACTGACCTTAGCGAAACCCAAGGCATCGCAAGAGAAGTTTTTTGGCATGATAGATGCGCGTTTTAACCGTGCCTTCGGGGATATCTTCGATCGATCCAATCTGCGCGTAGTTCAGGTCCTCAAAGAACGCCAACCGCACAACACTTAGATGTGCCGGCTTAAGCTTGGACAAACACGCGCGCACCCGTTTTGCGTCGCTGGCAGACATCAAAACCGTTTCGGCATCTGGCGTTTCATCAGGTAAATCTGGAACTTCATCCACAAAGGCAAGCCTGGATGACTTGCGCATTCGATCCACCAATTTGTTGCGACCAATGGTGAACAACCATGTCTTGGCTTGGGATTGTCCACTAAATCGATCCGCGGTGCGCCACACATCCATCATCGCATCTTGCACTGCATCATCTGCTTCTTGCGGGTCCGCGCCGCGCGCGCGCAAAAACGCAAAGAGCGGTCGTTCATATCTTTCGAAAAAGACGCCCATTGCGGCTTTGTCCCCAGCGGCGATCTGGGTAATCAGGTCACGGTCTTTGGTCATTTGGACAGACAAACCTAATGCTACGGCCCACCAATCGAGCCAAAAAAATTAACCATGCTTACACAACGCACGCAACGTCAAATTTTAACGGTTGGTAAAAATTAAATTTGAACCCATCCGGCTGATCCCCCGACTAAGGCACATAAACCCATGAGGAGATCCAAATGACACATCTTACACGCCGTACTTTTCTGACCGCGACAGCAACTGCATTGGGCGCCGTCACGCTGGCACAGCCCGCGCGCGCCGCAACACACACTGTTAATATTCAAGGGCATTCGTTTTCCCCTGCAAATCTGACAATCAGTGCAGGCGACACCGTAACATTTATTAATAAAGACGGTGCACCACACACAGCGACAGCCGACAACGGCAGCTTTGATACCGGACGTCTTGGTCGTAACGACAGCGCATCGCTGACATTCAACAGTTCAGGAACAACAAGCTATTTTTGTGCGATCCATCCGTCCATGAAGGGCAGCATTACGGTTTCCTAACATCGCAATGGCCACTCACGGCCTGAACGCCCGGCATCAATTTCGTGGCTCCATCCAGACCCCAAGATGCCGGGCGGACATACATCTCAGAATGCAAAACGCCCGACCAAACAGGCCGGGCGTTTTCAATTGGTCTTGATCTTTCTACAGTTCTTCGAGGATGACGTCGAAATCGACGCGACTGTTGCTCAGGCCCTGAACCGGCGTGGAATCCGATGGGGCCGCCATGATCAATTGCCCCGCGTCGTACCCTGCCCCGACCAATGTGGTCATCAAGGCAATCGCGCGCAAACGACCTGTTCCGGCATCTTCGACTGAGCCATATTCCTCAGCGTGCTGCCCAACCAAACGCAGCCGTGCCTGTGGGCATTCGACAGCCATCTTTGCCAAAACCAGCGCTGCATTCAGATCAGACTGTGATGCCGTCACAGAACCGGGTGTGTATGAAATCGTTGTACTATCAGCGGCAGCCTGCAATTCCGCGACACAGGATGCGAGCTGGAATGTCCCCGATCCAAACGACGGCGCAGTAAACGACGCGGTTTGTGCAGAGTCCACAATGCTAAAATCAACGCGGCGATCATAATATGATGCTGGTTGCGGCCCTGTCACGCCCGACGGGAAAGAGGACCCCAAACCGACAGCAACCATTTTGCTGGTGTCGATCCCAGCCGCGGCCACCCGTGCGATTACGGCTTCTGCCCGCTCTTGGCTTAGGCGCAAATTAATTGCGGGATTGCCCGACGCATCCGAATGGCCTCTGACTTCGATCGTAACACCCGGGCATCGCTGCGCAATCTTTCCGATCAGTCGTGCCTGCGCCACACCAGCCGCATCACCATTCAATGCACCGCTGGGGAAATACACGTTGGATTGCGCTGATAGATTGCGCAAATCGTTCATACAGGAATTCGCCTGCGCGATATTGGCTTGTGCTGCAGTAAAGAAATCAGCACCCACGGCTGCGGCAGGTTCAGGTTGGACCACTACGGGTTCTGCAGTTGGTTCTGGCGCTGCCGTGACAGCAAACCCTTGCGCACGCGTGACATCGACGTCTTCTGCAACAGGTTCCTGAAGAAGCGCGGCGAGTTGATCAGATACATCTTCTGGTTCGACTGGCGCCGGGCCAGTAACCGCAGACACAGCCGCAAGCGCGGCTTCAGCGGGATCAGGTTGTTCAATGACAGGCGCCGTTGCAACCGGCGCAACCTGTGCGACGGCAGGTTCGGGATCACCGAATGAAATGTTGATACGATCCATGAAACCGGATCCGACAGCTAAAATAGCAGCCGTCGGAACCATCCATGGCAGGTGTTTTCCAATAGAATTGCTCATATTTCCCCCAAGGTTTTTAGCAATTTCACGTATTGCTTTTGACATTCACGGCCCAGCAGCTAGGACCGTCTATATCTAGATCATCGCATGACATTTAGTGTTCAGGCTAGCCCCAACACCAATATTTGCGAAGTTATCCACAGATTATCCACCGTTTGCCCACAAAAAGAAGCACATCCCTACGGTTGCAGCCTCCTTTGAACGCGGGCGGTGCCACAATTTTAACACAATTTCGACCTGCCCGTGCCTCTTCCGCCTGCTCACATCACGTTTATGCCCAGCAAGAGGCATCCGACGACAGGCAGTTTTCGTCACACAAAGGCAGATAAAGGAGCGGCCCATGCCGACCCAACCCCACCCCCCTAAACCGAGCACGCCTCGGACATCGCAGTCTGATAAACCCGCATCAAAAGACGCCGGGCAAAAACCGGAACCGATCGCACCTGTGGTCTTCAAAGACTTCGCGAGCATCTAGACCACCCTTCTCCGCCGCACCTCCCTCCCCCTCGGCGCGGCATACCTAAGGGCCAGCGGCTGCTGGCGTGCATTGGTCCTCCCACCAAAAGCGCGCAGCACCACTGGTCTTTTTTTCACCTCGCGTTACTCTGACAAGATGACCGCGATTTCTACGATCAAACACCTTGGCCCCGCGATGGAAGCCCAGTTCAATGCGGCCGGTATCGCGACAGCGGATGAGCTTCGCGATCTTGGCGCGGATGATGCATATAAGCGGCTTTTGCAAAATGGGACGCGCCCGCATTTCATCGGATACTACGCACTTCATATGGCGCTTCAGGGCCGTCCGTGGAACGATTGCAAAGGCGCCGAAAAAGCCGCGCTTCGGGTTTCGTTTGACGCGCTAAAGGCCGCGCATTTCAACGCGCCCAAGTCCGAACTGGATGCGTTCATGGATCAGATCGGGCTGATAAATAAGGGTTAACCTGCGCGCGATCAAATGCGCTTTGTGACAGATATGGCGATACCGCCCAGCACAATGCCCGACGCCAACACCAAGTCAAACGTAATCGGCTCATCCAAAATCAATGCACCCGCGACAATTGCGATCACCGGAACGCTGAGCTGCGCAACGGCACCGGTGGTGGGCGCAAGCTGCCGCAAGACCCAGTACCAAAGAGCATACCCAAGCCCTGACATCACCGCCCCGCTTAGCACCGCGGCAATGACGCCCCCCGCAGACCAGCCCGTCGCGACAAGCATCAGCGCGATCGCGATCGGGGCGCATAAAACGAAACTGAGCGCCATGTCACCCAATGGGTCGCGTGATCCGCGCCCGCGCAAGGAAAACACACCCCACGCAACACCAGACAGTGCCATGAAGGCCACGCCAAGAGCATCCAGCGTTAACGTCTGGGACGGCCACAACAGCCAGGTCAATCCCATCATTGCAACACCCATACCGCCCCACTGTCGCAAAGTTGGACGTGGTCCCCATAAAGATGATCCCGCAAACATTGTCATCTGAACCACGCCAAAAAGGATCAAAGCCCCCAAACCAGCCGGCAGTGTCAGATAAGCGATTGAAAACGGAACAAGGTAAAGTGCCAAAGCCGCTGCATTCACCACGCGGGCGCGATCCATCACCGGCCAGCCCCCGCGCAACGTCACCAAAACCGCCAGCATTCCGGCCCCGCTGGCCAATCGCAGACCTGCAAACAACAACGGATCCATCTGATAGACGTCAATCCCTGCCCGGCTGAGCACCGAATTGGCTGCAAACGCGCACATCGTCACAACGATTAAAGAGAACAATGGCATTGCGGGTCCTTAAAACGAAAAAGGCCCCGCCGGATCTTTCCGACGGGGCCCGAATGCAAACGCTAAGACGCTTAGCCGACCAGCTCAAGCCCGGAGAAGAAGAATGCGATTTCTTCGGCAGCAGTTTCTGGTGCGTCGGATCCGTGAACGGAGTTTTCGCCGATGCTGAGCGCAAATTCTTTGCGAATTGTACCGTCTGCAGCGTCGGCAGGGTTCGTTGCACCCATAACTTCGCGGTTCTTCGCAATCGCATCTTCACCTTCAAGAACCTGAACAACGATTGGCTCAGAAATCATGAATTCGCAAAGCTCACCAAAGAACGGACGCTCAGAGTGGACACCGTAAAATGTCTGTGCCTGTGCCAGTGTCAGCTGAATACGCTTGGACGCGACAATGCGAAGACCGGCTTCTTCGAACTTGGCCGCAATTGCGCCTGTTAGGTTACGCTTCGTGGCGTCAGGTTTGATGATGGAAAATGTTCGCTGGATAGCCATGGGAGGACCTCATAAGGGTTGATTGATTTGGGGCGCTGCTAGCATGGGCTGGAACGCTTGGGAAGATGTGAAGTGACGGCGAATACGAACCCGCGAACCACCGCGCTATCGTGCAACGCACCCGTGGCCGCGTATGGCTGCCTTGCGCCCCAAGTCGCCATTGGAACCGGGCACAACGAATGGCAGTGTTGAGTTAAGGGATGGGTGATGATGTTGCTGCTGGTGTTCTGGGAGGAGAGAACGTAACCGGTGCTGTAATAACACTCCGTCAATCAGGTCAGGGGGAAGTTTCAGTCCACCTAGCTCCAGGAATTGGCGGTCTGATACCGCCCAGTGTGTCGGCCGGCTTAAAATCTGAGCGGATCCCTGTTTTCTCCGATATGTGTTTGGATTTGGCGACAGTACTTCTCGACAATTCCTCAATGAAAACAAGTGGATTGGAATGCAAATTCTAGATGCCCGAACATTTGACACGACTTTGCGAGAGACTAGGTGATGCTCGTACCGCCACCACATTTCTAATTTTTCTTGTGGGCTTCGTCATATTGCTAACGCTGATATTGTTGAAGAATTTCCGTGACGAGGCAAAGCGTCCGGTTGTTATTGATGTGCTACAGGTGCTCTTGTCTTTTTGTTTGCTCTCGACACTGCTCGCGGGTTCATTGTTTGCCGTACCTTTTTGATGAAAGTGTGTGCGGCGGCGCGATTGTAAGTTCATAGGCCAAATACGCTCATTGCGGCCGCTGTTCGCAATGCGTTGATCGCCGTTTTGCAATGTTGTCGGCGGGTCTTGCCGGACATGATCCAGAAAAGGCCTATCGCTTCGATCTGATGAAAAGCCCAAGGTAGCGTGTTCAGGACAAAGAAGTAGCCCTTTCCTATGTGGTCGGATGACGTTGCCACCTGGGGGAACGGTACTAAGCCGGTCGCAATAGAGGTAGCTTTCCACCCCATCCACGAGGCGGACGTTCGGGTGGATATGGGCCACGACCTCATCCGGCGCGTTGAGATTGCCGCGGATTTCCAGCGGGCCAAGATAGGTAATAATTGCTTCGTTCGCCGTTCCCGCGTCTGTTATCTGGTGCAGGCGGTTGCCACCCGCGTCCAGAAAGGGATTCTGTTCAGATCAAGGATCGTTTTTTGGGCTGTCGCTGCTTGCTCACCGACTTTTTTGGGCTAGGCAATTCCATTATTGATGCTGACCAACCTCGCGGTCAGGATGAAGGCGTTGAACTGACTCGGAGTTTGTTCGATAGCTTGCTCAGCAGACCAGTTATTTTCCCGCAATACCGCTCTACTCGCTGTGTTGCGTGCCAACTGCTCTCTTATGTTGGGCTGCATAACACCCGTCTTCGTTACCCAACCCTCATTGAAATCTTCAGTGTATCTTCCCTCAGGGTCAAGGATTCCGACATCTACCCCTAGCACCCAAACTGAGCGTCCCTCGGCCAACCGACAAACGAGCTTCGCGGCGCTCCGCGAGAGTTCGATTTCTCCAACTTGACTAAGATTTTCAAAGAACTTGGTTGGATCAATCTCAGGAGTCATCCGCTTTATCAGTCCCATTGAATTCTTCCGACATCATCCCAGTTGGGGTTATTACGACCACTTACTTGGACAGTATCGCGAGTTCTGTCGTTCACAAAAACATAGTTGTCTGAGGTCCCGTAAACCGTAGCGGTGTCATTGCGCCTCAGGCCATCGGGCGTATTGGTTGGTCTCCGATTATCGGTCGTGCGCCCGGTCGGACCATCCGCCATCTCGTCGTCAATATTCTGTCGCGACCAAGCACGATCAACCATTTGGTCTTGAATTTTCGTATCTACAACGAGGTTCTGGGAATCGAGTCTGGTGGCCGAATTTGGCTCGTCAAGTCTTCTGGAGACATTAGGTAATGGCAAAAGGTTCAGCGGGTCTCCAGGGTTTGACATCTGGTCGGACGTCTCGTTTGCCACCCCTGCTGCAACACATGCATTGCTGGCTGCACACGCCGCAGCCGCTTGAATGCCAACTGTACCAATACCAATCCCCGTAATCGCCCCAATCACTTGGTTTCCGGTTAGTGAACGAGGAAGCGTTTCTTGCCCGACAGCTGGTGCGTTCGCATGATCTGCGCCACCTAACAGGGCGCCAAGGGCCGCTGGAATGAGTAAGAGCAGCGGGGCTGCATTCCCATTGGCTCGGAAAGCGTCGGAAGCTTGTCTCGCGATTGAACCGAAAGACTTTCCAAAAGCGCCGTCCGGGCCAACTCGCCAGGGTCGGAGGAATGGCCTTGATCGAAGGCCTGTTGATTGATGGCTGCATTCAGCCCTGCCAACAAACCCGTAACGGAATTCAACGCCTCAGATGGCAGACCAAGCTTGGCCATCTCTGCCTTGAACCCTGGCGCGCGCGCCAGAAGAGGCAATTGAACAAGAAGCTGTGTAACGGACTGAAAGAATGGATCATCTGAAGCGCGTTTCAGATCCACCTCAAAGGCCCGCGCTGCCGCCTCCGCAATGGTCTCAATGTCTGCAATAGAATCCAGCAAACCAATGACATCGCGCCATTTCTTTGACCGCTGTAACGTTCCCAGCCTAATATGGCCCATCTAGTCCTCCCAAACTCAGGACAGCGTGAAACGGCGGGCTAGAAAATGCAAAAGAAATTTAAACGCTGCGCTTACCTGCGCATCTGCGTTGGCATCAAAAAATTATCTAATTCATTGATCTAA
>CAYOSK010000056.1:0-16428 GCA_964406585.1 uncultured Octadecabacter sp.
ACCGTTGTCTGCTGACCGGTATCGTCGGTTACAATCCATTGGCGCAGCTCAACAGGGCTGGACGTATACACCATTTGGATACTGCCATATTCAGGGTTTTCCGGATCTTGCGCTGTCACGGATGTTGTTGTTCCGTCACTGGTGTGTCCGGTCACCATATTGGTACGTGTCAGGTCGACATTGCGTTCCAGAATGATTTTCAGCGGTGTTTGTGACAGCGGATATCGATCTGGCCCTGTATCCGAACGGGGATCAAAAATCGCGACTTGGCCACCCCCCGTGACGACCAAGGATTCTTCTGGGGGATTGTATTCGAACCGCACACGCCCGGGTCGTTTGATATAGACGGTGCCTGTCGAAATAGTACCGTCCGCATTGATCTGCGTGAATTCACCTTCTGCGCTGGTGAATGAATTCAGATAATTGGACACTTGGCCCAGCGAAAGCTGCTGCGCCACAGACGGAGATGCCGCAAACCCTGCCAACGCGAGGGGAACAGCAAGAAGACAAAGACGTCGTGTAATTTGGTTCATATCATATACCTAGTCAGACTGAATGCGGTTTGCACCCTTCATGTCACAACTATCTGGGCGCAAACGCGCCGCTAAGCGATATCACGCTGCCTGTTAGCCGATAACATCCTGCGTATAATTGCAGCACTGCGCCCATCTAGTGCTGCAGCGAACCTGAGTATTCTTATGTCAAAGGCAGTTTGGGGCTATCGCACCGTAAAATATGCCGTCTAATGTTTCGCATTGATTTGGGGAAAATGACATGACAGATTTTTTAATGCTGGCGTTTGTGTTTTTGATTGCTGGCGTGATTGCAGTCCCTATTGCGTCACGGCTTGGGTTGGGATCGGTTCTTGGCTACCTGATTGCTGGAATTGTGATTTCCCCGATCCTTGTCATTTTGAACGTCGATGTTGTCTCGATCCAGCATTTTGCTGAATTTGGCGTTGTCATGATGTTGTTTTTGGTCGGGCTAGAACTTGAACCAAAGATGCTGTGGGCCATGCGCACCCGATTGTTGGGATTGGGTGGGGGGCAGGTCGTTCTTACGACACTTGCCGTCACAGCAGTCGCGCTGGCCTTCGGTCAAGTGTGGTCGGTTGCACTGGCGATCGGGTTGGTAATGGCCCTTTCATCCACCGCGATTGTGCTACAAACCCTCAATGAAAAGGGATTGATGAAAAGCGATGGGGGCCAATCAAGCTTTAGCGTCCTGCTCACCCAAGATATCGCTGTGATTCCGATGCTCGCCTTTATTCCGTTGCTCGCAATGCCCGAATTGATGGATCTCGGCACGGATGCCGTAGCGCACGGCGCAGACACCCATACTGACACCCATGCTGGCGATCACGGTGATGCACATGGCGCAGATCATGGATCAGCAATGTCGCTTGTTGATGGTCTTGGTCCTTGGGCAACCGCGGCGGTGACCATTGGTGCAATCGCAGCGGTCGTTTTGGGCGGCAGTTTCCTGACATCCCCCATCTTTCGCTTCGTCGCCGGGGCAAACCTGCGCGAACTATTCACGGCAACTGCATTGATGATGGTGATTGGTATTGCCCTTCTGATGTCGCTGGTCGGCTTGTCCCCTGCCCTTGGGACGTTCCTTGCGGGTGTCGTGTTGGCAAACTCTGAATATCGCCACGAACTCGAATCCGATATCGACCCATTCAAAGGCCTTTTGTTGGGCCTGTTCTTTATGACCGTGGGCGCGGGCGTCGATTTTGCGCTGCTCGCAGCCAATTTATTGCCGATTATTGGGATGACCCTCGGGCTGTTG
Organism: uncultured Octadecabacter sp.; assembly: GCA_964406585.1. Taxonomy (GTDB): domain Bacteria; phylum Pseudomonadota; class Alphaproteobacteria; order Rhodobacterales; family Rhodobacteraceae; genus Octadecabacter. The sequence goes on from CAYOSK010000056.1 coordinate 1,792, forward strand.
GCGATCAAGGCAGGCGTTCTTTATGGCCTTGCTATCATTTTCAAAATTCGCGGCGCAGATCGTTGGCTATTTGCGCTTGGCCTTGCGCAAGCTGGCGAATTCGGCTTTGTTTTGTTGTCATTTACCGTCGCGAGCAATGTGATCCCCGGCCCAATTGCTGATCAGTTGCTGTTGATCGTCGCACTGTCCATGTTGCTAACGCCACTTTTGTTCATTCTCTATGATCGCGTTATCGTCCCACGGTATGCGATCACGGAATCCCGCGAAGCCGACACAATTGACGAGGTCAATAAGATCATCGTCGCTGGGCACGGCCGGATGGGCGTGGTCGTCGCGCGTATGTTGCAAGGTGCAGGATTTTCAGCGACCGTTATCGACTATTCATCGAAACAGATCACGTATTTGGCGCAGTTTGGGTTCAAGGCATACTACGGCGATGCAACCCGCCCTGATCTGTTGCACGCCGCTGGAATTCACGAAGCTGCGATCCTTGTCGTGGCCATCGACAACAAAGATCAAGCCACGGAACTTGTTCATTACGTGTCCCAGAACCATCCGCATGTCCACATTGTTGCCCGCGCAATTGATCGCATGCATGTCTACGATCTGTGGCACGCCGGGTGTCGTGATGTGATCCGCGAAACGTTTGATAGTGCCACACGCATGGGTCGTTCTGTCTACGAAGCCCTCGGTGTTCCCCGCGTTAAGGCCGACAAGATGGTGGACGCGTTTGTGAAAACAGACGGTAAATCCATGCGTGAGATGGCCACGCATTGGGATCCTGACGTTGTCGCCACAGAAAACGAGGCCTACATGACGCGCATCCGCGAAATGATCGCCGTTTGGGAGGCGGAACTACTGGCCGAAAACCAGAACATTCTATCCGACATAGCGACAACGGTGGATCCCATCGTCGAACCGGACCCGAAAGCCGGTTAGCTTTTATTGACGTTCGGGGATGAGTATTTCGCGTTTGCCAACGTGGTTGGCGGATGAAACAACGCCTTCGTCCTCCATTTGCTCGACCAGTCGCGCGGCTTTGTTATATCCAATCGCCAACTTACGCTGAATGTAGCTGGTCGAACACTTGCGATCCTTAGCAACGATCGCGACGGCCGTGTCATACAGCGCATCTTCGCCGTCCGTATTTCCGCCTAGTCCAAGCACTTCGTCAATGTTGCTTGCTTTTTCATCCGCCGGGCCTTCAACGACACCGGACATGTATTCCGGCGGACCATAGGCCTTGAGGTACGTAACGATTTCTTCCACTTCTTCATCGCTACAGAACGGTCCATGCACACGGGTGATTTTTGATCCCCCTGCCATATAAAGCATGTCACCCATCCCCAGCAGCTGTTCGGCACCCATTTCACCAAGAATAGTGCGGCTGTCGATTTTGCTGGTCACTTGGAACGATATCCGTGTCGGAAAATTCGCCTTAATCGTGCCGGTGATCACGTCAACAGACGGACGCTGGGTGGCCATGATCAGGTGAATTCCCGATGCCCGTGCCATTTGTGCAAGGCGCTGGATGCAGGCTTCGATTTCTTTGCCTGCGACCATCATCAGGTCCGCCATCTCATCAACGATGACAACGATGTACGGCATTTTTTCAGGTGTTAATTCTTCTGTTTCAAAGACCGGTTCGCCAGTGTCATCATCAAACCCTGTCTGAACCGTGCGACTGAACATTTCGCCTTTATCAAGGGCGTCTTTGACGCGACCATTATAGCCATCAATATTGCGAACACCCATCTTAGACATCTTGCGATAGCGTTCTTCCATTTCGCCCACGACCCATTTCAATGCCACAACCGCCTTTTTCGGGTCCGTGACAACGGGCGACAAAAGATGTGGAATGCCATCATAGACTGACAGTTCCAGCATTTTGGGATCAATCATGATCAGGCGGCATTCATCCGGCGTCAGCTTATAAAGCAAGCTCAGGATCATTGTGTTGATCGCCACAGACTTACCCGAACCGGTTGTCCCCGCGATCAGCAAGTGGGGCATCTTGGCAAGGTTGGCAATGATAGGTTCACCACCGATGTCTTTGCCCAATGCCAGCGGCAATTTCATATTGCTGTCGCCAAAATCACGCGCGCTCAGCATTTCGCGCAGCACCACCATTTCACGGTTTTCATTGGGCAGTTCGATCCCGATCACACTACGGCCCGGAACGGTAGACACACGTGCAGACAACGCGGACATGGATCGTGCAATGTCATCAGACAGCCCGATCACCCGAGAGGCTTTCAAACCGGGGGCCGGTTCAAGTTCGTACATCGTGACAACGGGACCGGGACGGACTGAAACAATATCGCCCTTCACGCCGTAATCATCCAGCACACTTTCGAGCATCCGCGCATTTTCCTCGAGTGCCTCGTCACTTAGGACATGGCGGGTCACATCTTCTGGAGAGGCCAGAAGACCAAGAGGCGGCATTTCATAATCGGGACGTTTGTCTTCGAACCTGAGTTTGGGCTGCGCTTCGGCTTTCGCCTGTTTGGACGGCTGCACGGGTTTGCGCACAGGGTGTTGGACGACAGCCTTGGGTTCCGGCACAGGTACGACGGAAGGCACGAACGCAGGGGCCACAGGGGCAATGTCGACAGAGGTATATTCCATTGCCGGGGGCGTGTAGTCTTCGACGAACTCTGCCATCGGCGCTTCGTTTGGTGTCGTGGCTTCAACAGCTGCGCGCTGTTCCATATTCAAAACAAGTGGCCGAGGTCCGGCTTGGCGTTCCACCGGCGGCTCAACACGTGCGTCGGGCAAAGGAGCAATAGGTTCTTTCCGGTTGGCAATTGCCGCCGTAATCGCGGGGTTTACGCCCGGTTTTGTTGCAATCTGAACGGCTTGCGGCTGACCTGATCGGTTGCGCACGGCATTTGCGATACGCGCCGAAACACGGTCCGTGTCGGCAGCAAGAACATCGGGTGCAACGCTAGGTTCTTCAACCAATTCCGGCGCTGGCATTGGATCATTGCGCTTAAGCAAGGACGCAAACAAACCTGGTTTCGCATCCGCCTCCGGCGGACGAACCGGAGCAGCAAGCGGCGCTGGCATTGCCCGCACTGGTTCTTGTGGAGCTTCGATTGGATCGAAATCTTCATAGCGGGTCGGCATCGCGGGGTTGGCCCGAACGACGGCCGCAACGCGGGCCGCTTCTTGCGCATTAACGTGTGTGTGGGGCGGTGCCGGGATCGCACGCGCTGCGTCTAATTCGGCCTGATATTCCGCTTTTTCTGCACGGGAAACTTCGCGCCGTTCATGAACCTTTGTACCAAGCGCCTGCGCGCCTTTATAAGACGCGGATGCCGTCTGCCCCAGCAGCTTAAGAACACCAGAATAGACCACGATCAAACCGATCAATAGAAAACGGCCAAGGCGGCGAATTTCGCCCATTGTAAAGCCAAGCGCGAAGGTCATCAGCGCGACGACGCCAAGACCCATCGCCAAAGACATGAGTTTAACCGAAAACGTCGCGCCAAACGGCAGGATCGTCAGCAGGATCGACAACACCATATCACCAAAATGGCCACCCAGACCAAAACTTTCGTCCCAGCCCGGACCGGGGGATAGGGTTGCCGCGTAAATGGCCGTGACTGCAATAGCAATTGGCGCGAATATCACACGACCCAATGCGCGTTCTTGCCCGTAGTGGAGGGTAAACCGCAGACCCCATGCCATCAGCACAACAGGCAACATCCAGCTCGCATAGCCCACAATCATGAACAACGCCGCAGCAAATGATGCACCTGGACGGCCCAACCAGTTTTGAACCGGCGCATCTGTTGCGGACATGAAATTAGGATCGTCCGCGGCGTAGGACCATAACATCATCCCAACAAGCAAACCCGCAATAAACAGGCCAATTCCCACCAGTTCACGCCCGCGCTTTTCGATCGCCGCCTGCGTAGTGCTGTCCAAAAGAGGATCGCGCTGCCGAGTCTGATAAGATGCCATATGCCTGTTCCTTACGTATACAAACAGTCGCGGATCAGGGTCAGACCGCGCTGCGTTTGTTGTCTTGGGGCGACTAAGGCCACCCGGATATACCCAACACCTGGGTCCCCTTCGGGATCAGGTCTGCTGAGATACGCGCCGGGCAAAACCCGAACGCCAGTTTCTTTCCAAAGCCGTAACGTCGCCTGTTCACCATCTTCGACGGGCAGCCAAAGGAAAAATCCGGCCTCTGGTGAAGCGTAGCTATTTATACCAGCGAAGATTGCGTCGGCATCTTTGAACTTGTCTTGGTACAAGGCACGATTGGCCACAACATGATCTTCATCAGACCAAACTGCCTCTGACACTCGTTGGATCGGCATCGGCAATGGGGACCCAGCATAAGATCGAAGCTGCCGCATCTGACTGATGTTTTTGGGGCCGCTCGCAACAAAACCGGATCGCAGGCCCGGTAAGTTGCTGCGTTTAGACAAAGAATGAAACGCGACGATGCGTTCGGGGTCACAACCGGTGTCGGTCGCCGCTTCAAGGACACCCATAGGCGGTGTATCGCGATATATTTCGGAATAACATTCGTCCGCGAAAATCTTGAAGTCATGTTTTTCCGCAAGTGCTATCAAAGACGCCCAATAGTCCCGCGATGCCACCGCACCTTGCGGGTTGGCGGGCGAACAAATGTAGGCAATCGTCGTACGTTCCAAAACGTCCGTTGGCAAAGATGCATAGTCCGGCAAATGACCCGTTGCTGCGGTCGCTGAAACCATTACGGGTTCTGCGTTCACTGATAATGCGGCAATCGCATACACTTGGTAGAAAGGGTTGGGCAGCAAAACAACCGGTTTTTGGCCGTTCTTGGTTTCAGGCGAAAGCGCCATTGCAGCGTTATACAGTCCTTCGCGTGTCCCATTCAGCGCCAAGATCCGATCTGGAGTTACATCGACCGAATACCGCCGCGTGATCCAGCCACAAATGGTTGCCAACAGTTCAGGAGACCCTTCGTTCTGGGGGTATTTACTGAATTCATTGATGGTCTTGGCCAAAACATCCCCCACCAGGGATGGGAACGGATGCTGGGGCTCACCAATGGTCATATTGATCGGCTCGCCGCCCGGTTCATGGACGTCGAGTAAAGCGCGCAAGCGCGGCCACGCATAGGCCGGTAGGTTCGAAAACCGCTCGGGGTACGTCATTGCTGCCTCAATCTGCGGTCTCATTGACGGACCGCTTTGACCTAAATTAGCCTGAGCGGACTCCCCGTGTCCAGAAAAAGGGTGCAGTCTCGGCGACTTGTGTGGCTTTTACGTCAGCGCGGCTTCTATCGCCGTCCCGATCCGGAGCAAACGATCATCATCGCCACCCGCTACGTTAATCAAAATTCCGACCGATGGCACAGATGTAGGCAAGGTTAATGAGGCCAGTCCCATCAGGTTCGCCACACGCGTGTTACGCAGCGCCAATAGATTTTCAGTAAGGTAATATTGCTTATCTGACAGCAGCCGCGCGGCATTGGGTGGCAAAATCGGCCCACCGGGTGAAAGAACGGCATCAAAAGATGCGGTCGCAGCAGCGTAGGCCGCCCTGATTTGCATCAGTTCCTGCCACAAAGTGATGTAGTCATGTGCTGCAACGTCTTTGCCAGGCATAACGCGGTTCAGGATTTGCCAATACATTTTCTCTGGGTGTTCTTCGACCAAATCGCGCCAGTTTGCGTAGGCTTCAGACGTGTATAGTGGCCCAGACATTTCAAACGCACGAGCGAGTTCGGGAACCTCAAGCGGAACAATTGTGGCGCCTGCTTTTTCAAGTCTCCCCAATGCGTCTGTGTAACCTGCCATCGGCGCATCCCGAACATCATCCATCACGACCGATTGCAAGGCTGCGAAACGCATGCCTTTCAGTTGCGCGCCACCCAAATCAACGGCCTGTACGCCTTCCAAAGCGGCCAACATTAGGCTTGCATCTTCTACAGAACGGCACAGAGGCCCCACAGTGTCAAAGCCATGACACAGCGCCACGCTGCCTTCGACGGATAGCCGACCAAAGGTCGTTTTCAGCCCGACAAGATCGTTCCACATTGATGGAATGCGTACGGACCCGCCGGTATCCGACCCAACGGCAGCTGCCGCCAACCCAAATGCAACGCTCGCCGCCGCGCCAGAAGATGACCCGCCGGGCACAGCATCGGCGTCATTGATACAAGGGGGCGTCTCCGTAACCGGGTTTAGCCCCAACCCGCTAAACGCAATTTCCGTCATGTGAGTTTTGCCCAAGCAAACAAGGCCCATTCCAGTCGCCACACGCAAAACTTCGGCATCGGCGTCTGGTACCCGCCCCTTTAGCAACGCTGTTCCAGCTTCTGTTCCTATACCTGCGGTATCAAACAGGTCTTTCCAAGACACTGGAACGCCATCAAGGGGCGACAAACGTTGACCAACTTTGGCCCGCTGAGACGCGGCGCGGGCTTCGGCGCGGGCACGGTCATGGGTGACACGGGCATAAATGCGGTTACGCAAAGGATGGGCGTCAATGGCGGCCAAATAGACCTCGCATAAATCAACCGGATCGATTTCACCGCGATCAATTCCACGCCCCAGATCAGCCGCGCTTGCCCAAAGCCAGTCCTGCATTTGTGTCTCCCTCTTTTTGGGAACGGTAGCGACCATCCCGCGCATGGACAATCCCATCAAGCGGCGCATATTGCAGGGCATGGAAACAGATATCGTTATCGTTGGCGGCGGTTTGAATGGCCCCGCCCTTGCTGTGGGTCTTGCGCAAACAGGTTTGCGCTGTGTCGTGGTAGATTCCCTGCCGCGGCAAACACGGGATCTGCGCGATTTTGATGGACGGTCCTATGCCCTTGCCCATGCATCTATGCGACTTCTGCGTGGCCTTGGGCTTTGGGACAGAGTCAAAGACCACACCCAACCAATGTTGGAAATAAAGGTCACAGACGGGCGTGCAGGCGAAGGGCCGTCGCCGTGGATGTTGCATTTCGATCATGCCGAAATCGAAGAAGGCCCGATGGGCTACATGTGCGAAGATCGATATCTGCGCCAGAGCTTACTGGAGGCGATGGACGGAAACGATCGTATTGTTCAGTTGGATGGGGAAACCGTTGTCGCCCAAGATGGCGGCACTGTGACGCTGGCATCGGGCACAACAGTCAGCGGTAAACTTGTGATCGGCGCGGACGGGCGCACATCCGGAACAGCGTCCCGCGCAGGAATTAAACGAACGGGCTGGGGGTACGGGCAGACGGCCATTGTTTGTGCTGTTGGACATGAAAAGCCGCATGGCGGCATTGCCCATCAGTTCTTCATGCCCAATGGACCATTGGCGATTCTGCCACTTACCGATAACCGCTGTTCGATTGTCTGGTCAGAAACTGAAACCCGAGCAGCTGAAATAATGTCGATGGATGACACTGCGTTCTTAGATGCTTTGCGCCCGGCCTTTGGCAGTTTTCTGGGTGAGATATCTCTTACTGGGAAACGGTTCAGCTATCCATTGGGTCTGACCATCGCCAATCGATTTATCGCGGACCGGGTCGCATTGATCGGCGATGCCGCCCACGGTGTTCATCCGATTGCCGGTCAAGGCCTGAACGCTGGTTTGCGCGATGTCGCAGCCCTTGTCGACGTTTTGCAAGACGCCAAAACCCGCGGTGAAGATATCGGATCTCCAGCCGTTTTGGCCCGCTATGAACAGTGGCGCAGGTTTGACACGGCAACATTGGCAGCAGCAACTGATACGTTCAACCGCCTGTTTTCAAATGATAATCCACTGCTTCGGCTCGTGCGCGATGCGGGCATGGGGATGATCAATGCCGCGCCAAGCCTTCGGCGAAATTTTATCCGCGAAGCCGCTGGCCTGACGGGCGATTTACCCAGCTTAATGCGCGCCTAGTCTTTATCGATGTTTCGCGCTTCGTCGATGAGCAATACTGGTATCCCCGCTCGGATCGGATAAGCCAGATGCGCTGATTTGCTGATCAATTCTTGCGCATCCGCGTTATAGGACAATCGCCCCTGACATTGTGGACACACCAAAGCCTCTAGCATTGCAGGATCAAATGTATTTTCGATCGCCTGCGTCATTGCATCAAACGTTCTGCATCGCCGCCACCATGTAGCGCGTATTCAATCAAGGTAACCAAGGTTTCACGACGGGTATCAAGCGAAGGTGCCTCAAGAAGGGCTTGCCGTTCTTCAGGTTCAAAGGGGCACAACATCGACAACGAATTGATCAGAAGTTCTGGTTCAGCATCTGCCATCGTTTCCCAGTCCGTGCTTAAACCACGGTCTTCGAAAAATCGTTCCAACAACGCCATAAGCGTTTTTCGATCTAACCCGTCATCTTTTTCCTCAGGGCCCAGATCGGCTTGAAACCCGGTCCAATCCACACGGCAGCGGCGGTAGGGATGGAAACCTTGGATTTCTTCGAGGACCCTGAAACGGGACATTCCAGAAAGCGTTATCATATACCGGCCGTCTTCGGTTTCCGACATGGCCGTAATTCGCCCAGCACAGCCGATCCGGTGTAGCCGTTCATCCCCGTTTGGTTGAATCATGCCAATCAGTCGGCTTTCAGTCTTCATCGCATCATCCAGCATTTGCAGATACCGAGGTTCAAACAAATGAAGCGGCAAACGCGCGCGCGGCAAAAGTAACGCCCCGGGAAGCGGGAAAATCGGGATGACGTCGGGAAGGGTGGTCGGCTTTACCATGAAAAGGCAGATAGGCCGTTGTTCCGCTCTGGCAAACGCGAACGTCTGTTTTAAAGAAAGATCATCGAAGAAAGTTTGCGTCGACCGTCCAAAACAACGGGGTCGGTTGGCTTAAGCGCTTCGAAAATCGTGAACAACTGTGTCTTGGCGGCTTCGTCATTCCACGTTCGGTCCTTGCGAAATAGCGTCAAAAGATGATCAACCGCAGCCTCGTTGTCGCCGTTTGCGGCCAATGCCACAGCAAGATCAAACCGCGCCTGATGATCATCTTCGTTTGCGTCAACAGCAGCCGAAAGGTCCGCGACAGGGCCCGCATCTGCCGCCTGTTTGGCAAGCTCAACAGCTGCGCGGGCCGCTTCGATGGGTGCGGAATCGTGGATTTCGGCGGGGACACCGTTTAGTGCCGCCTCGGCCTGATCCACATCACCCAGCGCCAGATATGCACGGATCATTCCTCCAGCGGCACCTGCGTGACTGTCATCTTCTTCAAGAATCGCTGCAAACGTTTCAGCAGCGTCTGCGGCCTCGCCTTCGGCCAACATGGTTTCTGCTGCTTCAACCGCATCATCAAGCCCACCATCCGGTTCGCCCGCCAAATCAGCAATCTTGTTGACGAACGCCTCGATCTCGCTTGGGGGCAATGCACCTTGAAATCCGTCAACAGGATTTCCGTTAAAGAACGCGTAAACTGTCGGAATGGATTGGATTTGAAGCTGTCCCGCGATCCCTTGGTTCTGGTCCACATCGACCTTTACCATCTTGACCCGTCCGCCCGCTTTTTTAACAGCCGCTTCGAGCGCTGGACCAAGCGTTTTGCACGGCCCACACCAGGGTGCCCAAAAATCGACAATCACCGGAACCGTCTTTGACACCTCAACAACGTCTTGCATGAACGTCGCATCACCGCCGTCCTTGATCAGGTCATCTGCTTCTGCGGGCCGTCCACCTAGTTCTAGCATCGTTTTCTCCGTTCAACAGGGTTGCGGCCTATATGGTCAATACCAGCCCGAGTTCCAAGCCACCCGCGCAGGTTTTAGCATGGATTAAACATCAAAGGTGGCAAACACGGGTGCATGGTCAGACGGTTGTTCCCAGCCACGTACCGCGCGCAGTATTCGGCTAGAATGTGCCGCATTTGAAATGTCGGGCGTCGCCCAAACATGATCAAGCCGTCGCCCCTTGTCCGCAGCATCCCAATCCGGGCTTCGATAGCTCCACCAGCTATACAGATTACCCTCAGGAATATCAGCGCGGGTCACATCCACCCAATCCCCGGAAGCCTGCGTTTGGGCCAGCGCCTCAACCTCGATTGGGGTATGGCTTACGACCTTAAGCAACTTTTTATGATCCCAAACATCATCTTCACGAGGCGCAATATTCAAATCCCCCACAAGGATAGATTTCTTCGGGCGATTAGTATGAAAATAATCCCGCATTTCTGACAGGTAATCGAGTTTTTGGCCGAATTTTTCGTTCACCTCGCGGTTCGGTTTATCACCACCCGCCGGGACATAAAAATTATGAACCGTAACGCCGTTTTCCAACCGCCCCGCAATGTGGCGGGCATGACCCAATGACGCAAAATCCTCAGCGGCTGCTTCTTCGATTGGCAGCTTCGAAAAGATCGCGACACCATTGTACCCTTTTTGCCCGCGCGCCACCATGTGGTGATACCCAAGCGCGTGGAACTGTTCTAACGGGATTTTATCGACCGGGCTTTTGCATTCTTGCAGGCATAAAACATCCGGTGCTTCTTGCGTCATTAACCGCGCAACCAAACCTTCCCGCAGCCGTACCGAATTGATGTTCCAAGTGGCAAGTGTGAAAGCCATGAAATTACTCCGCAAATTTCGCGAACACTAGCGGCGTTAGCGTTGCTTTGCCAGCCAGTCTGACACCTTTGCCAAACCTAATTCTAACACATCTGGAGAACAGGCAAAGCCGATACGAACATAGCCTTCTACGCCCAGCGCGGAACCCGGCGTGAACATCACACCCGTGTCTCGCAACAACGTCACACACAGATCATAGGACGTCATATTAACGTCAAAGGCGACAAATGCTGTTGTTCCGGCCTGTGGCTTGACGAAGCTCGCCTTCGGTTCGTTTGCGATCCACGCATCCAAAACGGCAAGATTGCCACGCGTTATGTCCTTCGATCGGGCCAACACGGCGTCTTTCGCGTCAAACGCCATGGCGGCGAAATAATCATCGACCATACCCACGCTGATCGTTGAATAATCCCTATGTACTTCGCAAAGATCCAAGAGGGGTTCGGGCCCCACGATCCACCCAAGCCTTAACCCTGCAAGAGAAAAAGCCTTAGATGTCGAACCTGTCGAAATTCCCTTAGGGTAAACATCAACGATCGACGGCACTGGATCACCCTGTTCAGTGCCTCGATAAACCTCGTCACATAAAACCCATGCACCGACAGTATCTGCAATAGACGCACCACGTTCCAAACCTGCGCGATCAATCAACGCTCCGGTCGGGTTATTTGGATTGGTCAGCGCAATGATTTTCGTATTTGCTGTAACAGCAGATTCGACCGCTTCCCAATCCGGCAGCCAACCATTTTCTTCTGCCAATGCAACCTCGGTCACCTCTGCACCAAAACTTCGCGGAATCGCTGTGTGTTGTTGATAGGTCGGCGTTATTGCAACCACATGATCCCCCGCACCTACCAACGCTTGATACACCATATGGTTCGCGCCGATCGTCCCATGGGTAATGAGAACATTATCTGCGGATTGATCTACAAACCCATCAGCCACCAGACCTCGCAACCGAGAAGATCCGCGAATTTCGCCATAGGTCATTTTCATCGCAGCAATATCTGCGGGCATCTGCTGGGTCATTCCGGCCATTTGCATCAGCTCCGCCAAAGTCAACGAAGCGACGCACGTCTCGGCAAGGTTCAGGTCACACTTGGTCTCCCAGGCATTCATCCATTGCTCAACGCCGAAAGGTTCAATTTTCATAAAATGCTCCTTTTACCCGGCACAGTTGACCATTCCGTCGGCGCAGGGTCTAGGTGTGGTGACACCATCGACCAAAAAAGGGCAAAGAACATGACCAAAGAAGGCCACCGTCTGGACCCCGCTGACTGGGACGCCTTTGGGCAAGACATGCATGCTTTGCTGGACACATGTTTGGACCGCATGCAAATGGCGCGGGAATTACCTTGGCGCGAAAAACCTGCCGAGATGGGCGTTGAATTGGATGGAACCGCGACCCCAACCGCAGATGTGTTTGACCAAATCACCCAGACGATCATGCCCTATGCGACTGGAAACACACATTCGGCGTTCTTCGGTTGGGTCCACGGCACTGGCCTTCCGATTGGCGTCGGAGCTGAATTGATTGCCGCCACCATGAATTCAAATTGCGGGGGGCGTGATCATGGCGCTGCAGATGTGGAACGCGAAGTTATAAAATGGCTGACACGTACCGCCGGAATGCCAACAGATGCGTTTGGCATCCTGACGACAGGGACGTCACAGGCGACTATTTTGGCTCTATGCGCCGCCCGTGTACGCGCTTTCGGCCTAGACGTTCGCCGAAAAGGCATTCGTGATCTGCCCGAGAGTCGCGTCTATATGGCCAAGGGCGCACATTCGTGTGTCGCCAAAGCCCTCGAAATCATGGGACATGGGTCAAACTGTGTGCACCAAATTCCGGTCAACGAACTAGGGCAATTGGACGTCAGCGCACTCGCCACAGCCATCAAAGACGATCGCATGCTCGGCTTGGTGCCACTCGCTGTTATCGGAACCGCCGGAAGCGTCGGCATAGGGGCGTATGATGATCTGGACCAAATCGCAGATCTTGCCGCACACGAAAACATCTGGATGCACGTCGACGCAGCATTCGGATTCTGGTCTCGTTTGGCCGATGCCCCCTATCAGGCTTTGTCTGATGGGATCGGGCGCGCCGATAGCATCGCGTTGGACACGCACAAGTGGCCCGGCGTGCAATATGATTGCGGCGCATGCCTGATCGCAGACCGCGACCTACATCGATCAACCTTTTCGTCGCGCCCTGCCTATTTGGAATCAGCAGATGCAGGCCTTGCGGGCGGCGATCTTTGGTTTTGCGATTATGGTATTGAACTCAGCCGTGGGTTTAAGGCGCTCAAGGTTTGGACCGCAATCAAAACCCTCGGTGCGGATGCTATGGGCCAAGCGATCACAGACAACTGCAAACAAGCAGCCTTGATGGGAAAACTGGTTAACGCGTCTGAACATCTTACTCTACAGCATAAAGTTACTTCAAATGTATGCTGCTTTTCGGTCGCGAAAGGCGATGTTGCGCAGATCGCTGCTGGATTACAAATAGCGGGCAGTGGTGTCTTCTCCACAATCTCACTCAACGGAATCCCGTGCTTGCGCGCCGCCATCGTCGGACATCGCACCACAACCAAAGACATCCATGACGCAATCCAAGCCGTCGAAGCGACGCAAACCTAACGTCTTCTTTGGTTCAAAATACTCATTTAGCCGGGGCGCAGCCCCGGCCGATCGGATGGGCAAAGCCCATTCGAAAAAAACCCCGACCAAAAGGCCGGGGCAAGTCCAACAGGGAGGTGGTGGCCTAACCCCGCCACCAAGGGAGTAGTGCGGTCCAATCGAACTTCACCGCAGGAATATTGATCCTGGTTAAGCCACCAGTCGGTAACCACCGCTTTCTGTGACAAGCAGACGTGCGTTGCTGGGGTCGGGTTCGATTTTTTGTCGTAGTCGATAGATATGAGTCTCAAGCGTGTGTGTCGTAACGCCTGCGTTATACCCCCACACCTCATGAAGCAGGACATCGCGTGCCACGACGCCCTCAGTGGCACGATAAAGGAACTTGAGGATATTTGTTTCTTTTTCGGTCAACCGGATTTTCTTTTCATCCTCTGTTACCAGCATCTTTTGCGCTGGCTGGAACGTGTATGGCCCGAGTGTGAAAACGGCATCTTCAGATTGCTCATGGGTGCGCAATTGCGCTCGAATGCGGGCCAGTAGCACAGGAAATTTAAACGGCTTTGTTACGTAATCATTCGCGCCCGCATCAAGACCCAGAATCGTATCACTGTCCCCATCGTGGCCGGTCAGCATAACAATCGGACATTTCACGCCCTGTTTTCGCATCAAACGGCACAGTTCGCGGCCATCCGTATCGGGAAGCCCAACATCAAGAATAACAAGGTCGTACAAACCTTCCTTTGCTTTGGCCATGGCCTCGGCACCGTTGCCCGCCTCAAAGACATCAAAGTCTTCCGTCATCAGCAATTGTTCGCCCAGCGCTTCGCGCAGATCCTCATCATCATCAACGAGCAGAATTTTCTTGAGTTGTGCCATTACGCTATCTCCTTCTTGTCACTACAAATGCGCCGACGCCCGTGATCTGGCAAGATTTGTAGTACTGCTTTCACGCCGACGTGTCGCAAGCAGGCTAAATGTTTCAATTTCTGACGGATACAGGTATCGGACGGGTAAGAAACGAGGCCAATTATGTCATTCGCGCCAGATCGATCGGAACGTATTGCACGCGCTCGCGCAGATTTGCGTATGGGGGTACCTGTGGTTTTGTCTGAAGGTCTGGTTGTTTTGGCCGTCGAAACACTGACCCCGAGCCGGTTTGAAACCCTGCGCACATTCGAAGCCGCCCCTGTCATTGCGATAACCGACTGGCGTGCAAAAACACTCAAAGCGCACGTCTATGATAAAGACATCGCCCGTATCGAACTGCCACATTACGGTGCGGTGGGTTGGGTTCGTGCCCTCGCGGACCCTGCGGGCGACCTTAGCGCACCTATGAAAGGGCCGTTCAAGACGCTGCGTGACGGTCCGGCTGGGCCCCATCGTGCAGCCATCTCATTGGCGAAAGATGCCCATTTGCTGCCAGCCACCATAAGCGTCGCCGTAGATGATCCAATTGGCTTCGCCACTCAG
>CAYOSK010000057.1:0-16239 GCA_964406585.1 uncultured Octadecabacter sp.
CCTATTTGTTCTTCTAAAGGAGTGTCGCCTTGGGCAACGCACGCAATCTGGCCTTTTGGGTCGTGCTTTTCGTTCTAGTGATTTCGCTGTTTAATCTGTTTGGTAACGGACAGAGCACGCAAGCCACGAACGAGAAAAGCTATTCTGAACTTGTACAGGCGATTGATGCCGGCGCTGTTGCAGAAGCCCGCATCGATGGTGAAAAGCTCTTCTACCGCGGGTCTGACAATCGGACTTATCAGGTTATCATCGGCGCGGATAATACCGAAGTTGCCGATTTGCTGGTCGATCAGGGCGTTGCCCTCACGATTGAGGCGCAAGAACAATCGGGCCTTGCGACGTTCCTTGTTGGGCTGTTGCCATTCCTGCTTCTGATCGGCGTCTGGATTTATTTCATGAACCGCATGCAAGGCGGCGGCAAGGGCGGTGCGATGGGGTTTGGCAAATCCCGTGCAAAGCTGTTGACCGAAAAGGCGGGTCGCGTCACGTTTGATGATGTTGCGGGTATTGATGAAGCCAAAGAAGAGCTTGAAGAAATCGTCGAATTCCTGCGCAATCCGCAAAAATACTCCCGCCTTGGTGGTAAGATCCCGAAAGGTGCCTTGCTTGAGGGCCCTCCGGGTACCGGTAAAACGCTGCTAGCACGTGCGATTGCGGGCGAGGCGGGTGTGCCGTTCTTCTCTATCTCTGGTTCGGATTTCGTAGAAATGTTCGTCGGTGTTGGCGCATCCCGTGTGCGCGATATGTTCGAACAGGCCAAAAAGAACGCGCCGTGTATTCTGTTTATCGACGAGATTGACGCGGTGGGTCGTGCCCGTGGTGTCGGCAATGGTGGCGGCAACGATGAGCGCGAACAGACACTGAACCAATTGTTGGTTGAAATGGACGGTTTTGAAGCCAACGAAGGCATCATTATCGTTGCTGCAACTAACCGCAAAGATGTGCTTGATCCTGCGCTTCTGCGGCCTGGCCGTTTCGACCGGCAAGTTACCGTCGGCAACCCCGACATCAAAGGTCGTGAGAAAATTCTTGGTGTTCACGCACGCAAAGTGCCACTTGGTCCGGATGTTGATCTGCGCATCATTGCCCGCGGGACACCGGGATTTTCCGGTGCTGATCTGGCGAACCTCGTAAACGAAGCGGCCTTGATGGCGGCCCGCGTCGGACGGCGTTTTGTGGCCATGCTTGATTTCGAGAGCGCGAAAGACAAAGTGATGATGGGCGCCGAACGTCGATCTATGGTGATGACAGCGTCGCAAAAGGAAATGACAGCCTATCACGAAGCTGGGCACGCGGTTGTTGGTATCACCCTGCCCAAATGTGATCCCGTCTATAAGGCGACCATTATCCCGCGCGGCGGTGCGCTGGGGATGGTGATGTCACTGCCTGAAATGGATCGTTTGAATATGTTCCGTGATGAATGTCATCAGCGCCTTGCTATGACGATGGCGGGGAAGGCGGCTGAGGTCATCAAATATGGTGAAGATCAGGTGTCCAACGGTCCTTCCGGCGACATCCAGCAGGCGAGCCAATTGGCACGCGCGATGATCATGCGCTGGGGCATGTCTGACAAAGTTGGAAACATCGATTACGCGGAGGCCCATGAAGGGTATTCCGGCGGCGCGGGCGGCTTTTCTGTGTCTGCGGAAACCAAAGGTCTGATCGAAGATGAGGTGAAGGCGTTCATTGAACAGGGCTACCAAAAGGCTGTCGAGATCCTCAAGGACAAGAACGATGAATGGGAACGGCTGGCACAGGGTTTGCTTGAGTATGAA
The DNA here is from genome assembly GCA_964406585.1 of uncultured Octadecabacter sp. GTDB lineage: Bacteria > Pseudomonadota > Alphaproteobacteria > Rhodobacterales > Rhodobacteraceae > Octadecabacter. The sequence goes on from CAYOSK010000057.1 coordinate 1,776, forward strand.
ACCCTGACGGGCGCGGAAATCAAACGGGTCATGGCGGGCGAACCTTTGAACCGGGATGATGATGATGACGATGTTGATATCACCCCGACGTCTGGGAATTCGGTAACGGCCATTCCAAAAACCAAACCGCGAAAGCCGAAGGAACCTGATATGGAACCAGAAGCTACGTAGTTTTAGGTCAGTGTTAAAATTAGCCCCGCGTGCAGAAATGCTCGCGGGGTTTTTCATGCTGAATCGGAATGTCAGATGCCACAAAAACTGTGTTGTTATTAGCTGGCGGACCGGCCAAAATCTGACCAAAGGAGACACCCGATGCCCGCATTGAAACCAACGCACTATACGGCGGAAATTGTTTGGCTTGGCTCTGTGATGGATGCAGACCGCACCGCCCTTACATCCCCTGCGCGCGACACGCTGGATTTAACGTTCGAAGGTGTTGCTGGGGCCTTTCATTCGGGGCTGACGCGCCCGTCGTGTAGCCGTGTGAAATCGCAATATCCCAAAGGAACGGCGATTAAGAATGAACGACAACTCAGCATTGTCAGTCAGGAAGAGCTTGAGGCGATTGCGGCTGACATGGGGATTGATGCGATTGATCCGGTACGGGTCGGCGCGACAATGGTTCTTCGTGGTATTCCCGATTTCACACATGTGCCACCGTCGTCGCGTCTGCAGGCGCCAAGCGGTGCGACTTTGACGGTTGATATGGAAAACCGGCCTTGTGTGTTTCCGTCCAAGTCGTTGGAAGCGGTTCACCCGGGCAAAGGCGTTGGGTTCAAACCATCTGCCAAAAACCGGCGCGGCGTTTGCGCGTGGGTCGCGGCCCAAGGTCGGGTCGCCATCGGTGACATCCTGACGTTGCATGTTCCGGATCAGCGGGCGTGGGAACCCTAAGGCGCAAAATCGTTTCCCATGCGAAACGAATGATCCAGCGCGCGGCGATTCCGGTTGGGAAAATGTCGCAATCGCGCGCCGGAAGTCTTTGAAGGCATGATTAGGCTGTGCCAAATCATGCAAGGCGCATTGCCTTGTTTAGGGGAGAGACCACCATGGCATATAAAACCGACATTGAGATCGCACGTGAAGCGAACAAGAAACCTATCCAAGAAATCGGTGCAAAGCTGGGCATCGGATCGGATGATTTGCTGCCCTACGGTCATGACAAAGCAAAGGTGAGCCAATCGTTCATCAATTCTGTCCAGAAAAATGATGGTGGTAAGCTGATCCTGGTTACCGCGATCAACCCGACGCCAGCGGGTGAAGGCAAAACGACGACAACGGTTGGCTTGGGTGACGGTCTGAACCGGATCGGCAAGAAAGCGGCGGTCTGTATTCGCGAAGCATCGCTGGGCCCCAATTTCGGGATGAAGGGTGGTGCGGCTGGTGGTGGCTATGCGCAGATCGTGCCCATGGAAGACATGAACCTGCATTTCACTGGTGACTTTCACGCAATTACGTCGGCGCATTCGCTCTTGTCCGCGATGATCGACAATCACATTTATTGGGGTAACGCGTTGGAAATTGACGTGCGCCGCGTTGTTTGGCGCCGCGTCGTTGATATGAACGACCGTGCGTTGCGCCAAATTACCGCCAGCTTGGGCGGTGTGGCAAATGGGTTCCCACGCGAAGCAGGTTTTGACATCACAGTTGCCTCCGAAGTGATGGCGATCTTGTGTTTGGCCAAAGATCTTAAAGATCTTCAGGAACGCCTGGGTGCGATGATCGTGGCCTACCGACGTGATCGTTCGCCTGTTTTTGCACGTGACATCAAAGCGGACGGCGCAATGACGGTGCTGTTGAAGGATGCGATGCAGCCAAACCTTGTTCAAACGCTTGAAAATAACCCGGCCTTTGTTCATGGCGGACCTTTCGCCAATATCGCGCACGGCTGTAATTCGGTTATTGCGACAACGACTGCTTTGAAAATTGCCGACTACGTTGTGACAGAAGCCGGTTTTGGTGCCGACTTGGGTGCTGAGAAGTTCCTGAACATCAAATGCCGCAAAGCCGGGCTTTCGCCTGATTGCGTTGTGCTTGTGGCGACGGTGCGTGCGATGAAGATGAATGGTGGTGTGGCCAAGGCTGACCTTGGCGCGGAAAACGTGGATGCCGTGAAGAACGGATGTGCCAACCTTGGTCGCCATATCGGAAATTTGAAATCGTTTGGGGTTCCGGTGGTCGTTGCGATCAATCACTTTGTCACGGATACGGATGCAGAAGTTCAGGCGGTTAAGGACTATGTCGCGACCCAAGGGTCCGAGGCAATTTTGTCCCAACACTGGGAACATGGTTCTGCCGGTTCTGAAGCCTTGGCGACCCGTGTTGCGGAAATTGCAGACAGTGGCGAAAGCAAGTTCAGCACGATCTATGCGGACGATATGCCATTGGCCGACAAGATCCAGACGATTTGCAAAAACATCTATCGGGCGGATGGGGCTGTTATGGATCAGAAGATCCTTGATCAACTGAAGCTGTGGGAAGACCAAGGGTACGGTAACCTGCCAGTTTGCATGGCGAAGACGCAGTATTCGTTCAGCACCGACCCTACGCTTCGTGGCGCCCCGACGGGGTTCACTGTTCCTGTCCGCGAAGTGCGCCTGAGCGCGGGAGCGGGATTTGTGGTGGCGGTCTGTGGTGAGATCATGACAATGCCTGGCTTGCCGCGCGTCCCATCTGCGGAGAACATTCATCTTAATGATGATGGGCAAATCGAAGGTTTGTTCTAAAACTACGGGTCGGCGGGACGACGCTATTTGAGCTGTGCTCAAAGGCGCCCCGCCCGCCATCCCATTTCGAATTTGACGAGGAAGCGACATGACTGCGACAGTGATTGATGGAAAAGCCTTTGCGGGCGATTTGCGCGGCAAGATCGCTGCGCATGTTGCGGCCCTTAAGACGCAGCACAATATCACACCGGGATTGGCTGTTGTATTGGTCGGGCAAGATCCTGCCAGTGAAGTCTATGTTGCAGCAAAGCACAAACAGACCGTTGAGGTCGGAATGGCGTCTTTTGAACATAAGCTGCCCGCGGATGTATCAGAGGCGGATTTGTTTGCGTTGATTGATCAGTTAAATGCTGATCCGAAGGTGCATGGTATTTTGTGCCAGTTCCCAGTACCGGATCATCTGGATGAGCGCGCGGTTGTGGCGCGCATTGATCCGACAAAAGATGTTGATGGTCTGAGCGTTGTGAATGCGGGTCTTTTGGCCAGCGGAGAAAAAGGCCTTGTGTCTTGCACGCCACTGGGCTGTTTGATGTTGCTGCGCGAACAGGTTGGCGACATGACCGGGCTAAATGCCGTGGTGATCGGCCGTTCAAATCTGTTTGGCAAACCGATGGGGCAGCTTTTGCTTCAGGAAAATTGTACCGTAACGATTGCCCATTCGCGGACACGTGATCTTGCGCAGGTGTGCAGCCGCGCGGATATTTTGGTTGCCGCAGTCGGGCGCGCTGAAATGGTCAAGGCTGAATGGGTCAAAGACGGCGCGACGGTTATTGATGTTGGAATAACGCGGATTCCGCATCCTGAAAAAGAAGGTAAATCCAAACTTCTTGGCGATGTGGATTTTGCGGATGTGTCGACGATTGCCGGCGCCATTACACCTGTCCCAGGTGGCGTTGGGCCAATGACGATTGCTTGTCTGCTGGCGAACACACTGACGGCGTGTTGTCGTGCAAATGACCTAGCGGAACTCGACGACCTAACGGCTTAATACTTTTCCCGGCGAATTCAGCGGTGTAGGTTCAACCCATGCGTGGGCTTGATTCCCGCTGAAGACCAATTGGGGGAAGAGTTGCGAAGCATTTTAGCACTTCGGTCCGTGTTCCGGTCCGTTTGGACAGAAGTTATGTCTGCGACAATGTTCTCGGCTTGGGCAGTGACGTCCGTTGTGGTGGCACTTTCTGGACCTTTTGGCACATTTTCGTCGCAAGGTATTGTGTGGCGTTTGCTGTACTGGGCGGCCTTGATTGCCATCGCGATCCTCATTGGTGTGACGTTTCGGACAATCTGGCGCGCCGTTTTGACAAAATATCCGAGTTGGGTCGAAGATGTCGCAGTCGCCTTATCCATTACCGTTGTTTTCGCCCCGATTGTTGTGACCCTGAACCGCTACATCGGAGGCGACGCCGCACGTGATGCGATGAGCCTTGGCGTGGCAATGTTGTGCACATTGGCTGTAGCAACGAGCATTATTGCGGTGCGTCATGCGATTCAATCTGATGGGCGAAGTGATGCGGTTCGCAAGCAACCGGATCGGTTGCTATCACGCATTTCCGGGACGGAAAGGTCGCGTCTGGCGCGGATCAGTTCGGACAATCATCATGTTCGTGTTGTCTTGCAAGATGGGGCGGAACATAGGCTGCTTTTGCGGCTGCGCGATGCCGTTTTGGAAGTCGATCAAGAACCCGGAATGTGTGTTCACCGATCCCATTGGGTTGCAACGGCTGCCATTGCATCCGTTGATCAAGAAGGTGCGCGCGAGGTCGTTAGACTGCATTGCGGGGAACACGTGCCTGTTGGTCCGAAATATCGCGCGAACTTGGTCCAGGCTGGATTTATCAACGAATAGCGCAGGCCGCTAATGGAACAGGGATGCAACGCGCTCCTGTCAAAACCGCGATTGCGTTCGGTTGCATCAGGCCGGTCAGGACGTCGTGGCGAGCAGACAACCCACCAGTATAAGCCCCAAACGCAGGCATGATGAGCCGGTTTTCGTCGCGAAGGAAGCAAGGGCGCCGCGCTGCGCCTGTCACATTCGCTTTGGGATGATAATGCCCGGAAATTTCACCTTGAGCCGCCGTCGCGATATGTCGGAACGTCAAGGGCGCCTCGTTAAGTTCAATTCGGTGCGTTCCACCAAGACCGATAGGTCCAGGGTCATGGTTGCCTTCGATCCAAATCCACCTTCGCCCCGCTTGAAGCCGGGCGAAGGTGTCGCGTGTTTCTTGTGATACGGATTTCGCCGCGCCGAGGTCATCAAAACTGTCGCCCAAACATATGACTTGTTTGGCTTGGGTCGCATCCACAGCCTCTTCCAGCCGCCGAAGTGTTTCGCGGGTTTCATAGGGGGGCAATAGTGTCCCACCGCGCCGCGCGATCCGTTCAGATTTTCCCAAATGCAAATCGGACACGCACAAAAGCTCCACCGCGGGCCACCAAAGGCTTCCGTCCGCGCGGGCAATTAGTTCGGCACCTTTGAGGCAAAACACATGATCGTTCATGATCTGTTCCATGCCGCGTTTGTCCGTCTATGTCTAGAGGTCTGAAAGACCCGCTTCGATCATCAAATTAGCCGCTTTGGTTTGCAGTAATTGTTCCCGCCCTTCGCCCCAAACCGGAATGCGCCCCGGTTCCAAGAACAATGGTGCAGCAAGGGGCGTAATGCGATCCAAAACGATATGATCGACCTGCCCTTTTGTGCGCTGTAACATTTCTTCTACGCGCCCGAAATCAACGAGCCCGCGCATGGCTTCTTCGCGGGTGATGCGCAACATCAGATGATCTGGATCATATTTGATCAATGTATCGTACAGAATGTCGCTTGAAAACGTGGCCTGTCGCCCCGATTTGCGCCCCTGCCGTGTATTGCGTTCAATCAATCCGGCCACGGTCGCGGCCACCCGAAACGTTCGTTTCATAACCGCGTTTCCGGCCAACCAATCATCCAAACCATCACGCATATTGGCAGGGTCAAACAATGGCGCGACATTGTGCACGGGGGTAAGACCCCAGATCAGCAATCCATAATCAGTAACGGTAAACCCTAAAGGGTTCAGCTTGGCCGCTTCCATACGTTGGGTTAGGATCAACCCAAGCGTTCGATGCGCATTGATCCCCGCAAACCCGTAAACCACCATGTTTTCCCGCCCGTCTTGGGGGAACGTTTCAACAAGAATGCGCCCCGCTTGAGGTAGCTTTGATACGCGACGCTGAAGGTTCAGCCACTTTACCGTATGCTCGGGTAGGTCAGGCCAGGCGTCTTGTGCAAACATATTCAGGATGCGCTGAGACAATTGGGTCGACGTCGCAAATTTGGTGCCATTGAACGTCGCAACCTTGGGGGTGCGGCCTTTTTCGCGGCTCACTTCAACTGTTAACTGGTTAAGCCCCTCATAGCGCACGATCTGCCCGCCAATCAGAAAGGTGTCACCCTTGGTAAGGGTGGCGGCAAACCCCTCTTCGATTTCGCCGAGCGTTTTGGCGGAACGGCGAAATTTAACCTTCAGTGTTTCCGTGTCAAAAATCGTTCCAATGTTCATACGAATGCGGGCGCTGCTCCGGGGGTCGCGCAGCTGCAATAGGCCATCCACGTCTTTAAGGCGCTTCCACTGATCATAAGCACGCAACGCATAGCCGCCCGTTGCGCAAAAATCGAGGCAATCGTCAAATGCTGCACGGCTAAAGCCGCTGTAGGCGCCAACAGTTTTGATTTCCCGATACAGCGCGTTTGCGTCAAAAGGCCCGGCGCAGGCTGTAATCAGAATGTGCTGACATAACACATCACGTGGCCCGTCCCTTTTGGGATCACCGTCCAGATCGTGGGCCTTCGCCGCTTGCAGTGCGGCGATACATTCGACGATCTCAAACCGGTTCGCAGGGACCAATACGGCCTTAGACGGCGCGTTGTAGCGGTGATTGGCGCGTCCGATCCGTTGGATCAATCGTTTGACGTTCTTAGGCGCGCCAATTTGTACAACCAAATCCACATCGCCCCAATCAATGCCAAGGTCCAAGGATCCGGTACATACGATCGCGCGCAAATCTCCGCGAACCATCGCAGCTTCAACCTTGGCCCTTTGGTCGCGTGACAATGACCCGTGGTGTATCCCGATCGGGAGCGCATCGTCATTGGCCAACCACAAATTGTGGAAATAAAGCTCCGCCTGCGCGCGGGTGTTATGGAAAATTAACGTTGTCTGATGCTGTTTGATCAGGTCCAAAACTGCCGGAATGGAATATTTCGCCCCGCCGCCTGACCAGGGTGGGTGTTCATCTGTGACCAGCATTGAAATATCAGGATCAGGCCCAGGGTCTGCGTGCAATATCGGGCAGGGGTCTGGATGGCGCGCAAGACTGTGGGCGATCGCCTCTGGGTCTTCAACGGTTGCAGATAGGCCGACGCGACGCAACTGTGGCGACATCGCCTGTATGCGGCTGAGCGCCAGCATCAACTGATCGCCCCGTTTGCTCTCCGCCAAGGCATGTATCTCGTCCACGATGATCCGCTGCACGCCTTTGAACATGCGCGGCGCGTCTTCGTAGCTGACCAACAACGCAAGGCTTTCTGGTGTGGTCAGCAGAATATGGGGTGGATCTGCACGTTGCCGGCGCCTTTGGGTGTAGGATGTATCCCCCGTGCGATCCTCAACCCGAATAGGTAGCTCCATGTCGGCAATAGGGGCGCCTAGGTTGCGCTTTATATCCGCGGCGAGGGCTTTCAAAGGCGACACATATAATGTGTGCAACCCGTCATGGCTTCCATCAGCAAGCTCAACAAGCGTCGGCAAAAAACCTGCCAACGTCTTGCCGCCCCCCGTCGGTGCAATCAGCAATACCGCTGGCGCACCCGCGCGGGCCAACATGTCTGCTTGATGGTCGTGAATTTCCCAGCCTTTGTTGGAAAACCAATTGGCGAATTTGGGGGGCAGGTCTGACATTCCAAATAAGGTGCGTGCGATGCGGCCCGCGTCAACCTTCTTTGGTTGCTAAATTACTCCGGGGGAGGGGCCATCGGCCCCGGGGGCAGCGCCCCCTTGGCGCACCGAAGGTGCGCCCCCGCCCGCCGCAGGCGCAGATCGCATGTATCAGTGAACGATCTTTTCTTCTTTCACGAACATATTTGCCCATGCGCGATCAATCAGATCAGGTGTCATCTGATACGGAATACCTTCGAATTCACAGATTGAAATCATCTGATCAATCAGGAAAATCGGTTGATAGTTGGCATAGATATTATCGATGGTTGGGTACTTCTTTTGCAGCAAATGCACCAATGCGGATTCATCGAGCGGCATTTTGCGTTTGCGGGCCATCATTGCGAAAATCTTTAGGAAACCCTGCTGATCAGGCCCATCAATCTTGATTTTAAAGAAAATTCGCCGCAGCGCCGCTTTGTCAAATATCTCGTTTGGATGGAAGTTGGTGGAAAAAATGACCAATGTGTCAAAGGGAACTTCGAACTTTTCGCCCGATTGCAGCGCAAGAATATCGCGCCCTTCTTCCAGCGGCACAATCCAACGGTTCACGATCGCTTGGGGCGGTTCGGCCTGTCGGCCAAGGTCATCGATGATGAAAATCCCGCCCGAGGATTTAAGCTGCAGCGGGGCCTGATATGTCCGTGCGGTCGGATTATAGACCAAATCCAGCATTGCGGTGGTCAATTCACCGCCCGTGACCACGGTTGGGCGTTCGCATTTGACGTAGCGCGTGTCAAACCGCCCCGACGTGCGGCGCAGGGAGTTGGGATCGTCCACCTCTTCTTCGGCGGCCGTATGTACAATCGGATCGTATACGGTGATCACCTGACCGGAATATTCGATGGCTCGCGGAATATAGATCTTATCGCCCAACGCATCTCGGATCCCGTTTGAAATTGCCGACTTCCCGTTTCCGGGTGGGCCATACATCAGGATTGATCGGCCGGCGCCCACAGCCGGGCCAAGTTGGTCCAGAAGGTTTTCGGGCAAAATAAGGTGCCCCATCGCGCCGACCAACTGTTCGCGCGTGACGTGGATGTTGCGGATGGATTGGCGCATGACCTGTTCGCGGTAAACCTCAAGCGGCACGGGCATGGCACCAAAGTATTCGGATTGTGCCAGAGCATCCAGCGCGCGTGCTTTGCCCGCATCCGTCAGTTGATACCCCATTTCATTGCCGTTGTTGGCGTTCAGCGTACCGGTTGCTTCGCACAGACGCTGTTCACGGGCACCATCCACGATCTGTTGTGTGACATTGACTGGCAAACAAATTGCCTTTGCGATGGCGGATACGTTTTCAAGGTTCGTGCGGAACATGGTCTTGATCAGAATGTCGCGGATCATCACCGGGGACAGGGACATCGCCTCAAGGGTTTTGGGCGCAGGGGGCGCCATCACATCCGAAGTTTGCATATTCATGTTTGGTGCCCGTCCTTGTGCATGTCCTGTGGCCTATCAGCCATGCCCCACAATAAGAGGAGCGCGGTCAGATAAGAGTTTTGCAATGACGGATTGCCTGACTATTGTGTCGAAAAAAGGGACAAAACCGTTCCAGAGGCAGGCAATGAACACCAAACAGACATCCGTACTAGCCGCATTTTTCATCTTGATACTTGTTGTCATGGGCGGGGCAGCCATCCTGAAAGACGGATTGTTCATCGGCAAACACGAAGGGGATACATTGCATTTGATGCAGATTGTGTTCCGAATGGCCGGGGGTCAAATCCCTCATCTTGATTTTATGACACCGATTGGCGCTTTGGCGTTCTGGCCGATTGCGATGTTGGTGAAGGCGGGCCTAGGGATTGGAATGGCTGTGATCTGGTCACAGGTTTTGGTCGCGATTCTGTTTTTGCCGATCATCCTTTGGGTGTGTTGGACACGCCTGTCGCCATGGCTTGGCGCCTTGTTTGGGTTGTTTGTAATGGTGCTGCTGTTGGCATTGGTTCATGGCGAAGCCCAGCGCAGTTTGTCAGTGTCGATGCACTATAATCGGCTTGCATGGGCAGCCGCGTTTGTCGCGATCCTTGCGTCTGTCATCCCGCCAATTCGGGGCCGTGCCGGCATTGATGGTGTGATCATTGGACTGATGTTGAGCGTGATGGCGATGATCAAAGTGACCTATTTCATGTCGTTTGCAGCGCCCATCCTTGTGGCGTTGATTTTGACACGTCAAGTGCGTGCCGCAGGGGTTGCGGCTGTCACGGGCCTGATCGTCGTCGGGGGCATCACTGCGTTTGTCGGCATGCACTATTGGTTTGCTTATGCCGGTGATTTACTAAGTGTTGTGGGATCAGATGTGCGCTCTGCGCCCGGCGAACCCCTCAGCGGGGTGCTTGGCGCTCCGGCCTATTTGGGCGGTTCACTCGTCGCGATTGCGTCCGTGATTGTCCTCCGGCAGGCCAAGGTTTCAACGGGTGGCTTGGTTGTGCTGTTGCTGATCCCTGGCTTTTTCTACGTGACCTATCAGAATTTTGGCAACGATCCACAGTGGTTGTTGCTGCTGGCCGTATTGCTGCTGGCCCTACGCGCGCAGGCCGAGGAAACCTACAATGGCTGGGGTTGGAATATGCGCGACGCGGTTGGAATGACGGCGGCGATGGCTTTGGCCCTGACCGCACCGTCGTTTTTTAATCTGGCGTATAGTCCGTATCGGCATTTGTATGTCGAAACTGGCGAATATGCGCCGATTTTGCCGCGCGGGGGGGTGCATACTGACCTGCGATCAAAAGATATTCGCGTGAACCAGATTGAAGCGCGTGTTGCGCTGGATGGCCAGCTTGACGGATTGGACCTTTATGATGGCCGTGAAGACCCCGTTACATTTCAGGGAAACACGCTGACGTCGTGTTCGCTTGAACTGGGCTTGCCACGGATGATGGAAGCGATTGTGCTCGATATGGAAGACGCTGGCTTGGCAGAGGGAAAATCTCTTTTTGCAGCTGATATTTTCTCGAGCCATTGGTTGTTCGGGGCGCTTGACCCGATGGATCAAGGGGCGCCTTGGTACTATGGTGGCGCGCCCGGATTGCAGGACGCTGATTATCTGATGGTACCGCTCTGTCCCGTGGTTCCGTTCATTCAGGCCCAAATTCTGGATGTCGTTCAAGGCTTGATTGACGCCGAAGAGATCGCCGTTGAAGAAATCCGACGCACCGATCTTTATATTCTGTACGGGCTATCCCAATAGCGGCAGCGCAAGATAAATGATCAACACTGCCCCAAGCGGAAACCCAAGCGGGAACCGCTTTCCTTGGTGCCAGCTTTCCCAATTCGGAACCATATTCCGGATGGGTTTGATCGCCTTGGCTGTGCGGTGGATGAAATAGCCAAAGAACATGCCCGCCCCAAGTAGCATAAGTATAAATCCAGCATCATCTAATGCGACAAAAGGGGCGGCAGACGCCAGAAATTTACTATCGCCTGCGCCCATCGCGCCGATAGCGTTCAGAACCATAGCCACAATAAGAACGACGCCGAAGTGCGCGTAACGCCAAGCATAATCCCCGAATGGCATGACAAAGATGCCGATGATCACAAAAACAATCGCCAGCGCATCAGTCGACCATGTGGGGATTTTCATCGCCCGCAAATCATTCCATGCCACGTATAGGCACAAGGGGGCGACAAAGATCAGAAACGCGATGGATTGCGTGACCGTGACGGAGACCTGAGGCATTGTGAACACGTTTAGTTTGTCACGTTATCTTCAAGCGCCCGCAGCGATCGAACCGCGGCTTCAAAGTGCTGCGGGTGGGTATCAATGGCTTCGCGCAGCAACCCACGGCCGATTGTGACGTCATTTTGTTTAATCGCCGTAAGCGCAAGCGTATGCAGGAGCTGTGCGCGTTCAATCTGAGTCATCGGAACGACCGGAAGATCATAGTTGCGCTGAGCCCCGCGCGCCAAAACAAGGTTGTTCTTGGCGGTGAAAAGATCGCTGTCATTTCGCAATGCGTCTGTGAACAATCGTTCTGCACCCGAATAATCGCCGCGTGTCAGTTTCGAAAAACCCCAGTTGTTCAAAACGCCAGCGGGCGATGTCGTTAGGCCCACTGCTGTTTCATAGAAACTGTCCGCGTTGTCCCATTCTTCGTTGCTGTCCGCGACCATCGCTTCAAGACGGTAGCGTTTGTAGGTTTCGTAAGTGGGCGGGATTGTATCCAACACGGCTTCTGCGCCGTCCCAGTCATTGGTGCGGATCATGGCGTCTGCCAGATCAACAGTGTCATCCAGCGTGCTGTCTTCGTGATCTACAACGGCTTGCCATGCGGCTGCACCTTCCGCTGGGCGGCGCGCACGGATCAGCGATTTGGCCAAGCCGCGCATCAGGTCAATCCGGCCCGGATCGTTTGTGGACGCGCGCAGGAAATAGTTCACGGCCTCATTCGGGTCCGCGACGGTCAGCATCACGTCATTCAGATTGGTTTCATCCACAACGTTCACGTCCTGCAACGCGCGTTCTACTTGCGCATCGCCGGATTGATCGCAAGCGGCCAATGTCATTGCACCCAGCAGGGTGGCGGAAATAAGAATAGGGTGGCGCATGTTATGTGCGTCCTTTTACTGCTCTGCCTTCTACAGTGTCGACAGGATGACGAAGTCGCCAGTGCCCCGCCGCACCAATTGGAACGGTTCGTTCTCTTGGTTGGCAGTATTAAACGGATCTTCCAATTTTGCGAGCGCCAAGCGTAGGTTGTCGCGGATTTGATCAGAATTGCCGTTATCCGTGGCAAATGCGCGACGGAAAACCTGTGCTGCTTCGGCCACTTTGCCCCGTTCCATCAGGATGACACCCAAATTGTTCCAAGCGGCGGCAAATGTTGGGTCTTCGTCCACGGCGCGGCGCAACAGTTCCTCGGCTTGTCCAAGTCGGCCTAGTTTCAGGTTCGCGGACCCAAGCGCGGAAAGAGTATCAACGTTTAACCCTTGTTGTCCTGCCGCGCGCAGGTAGGCCTGTAATGCCAATTCGTATTCGCCCGCAGCCATCAAACGATGGCCAACCAGCAATCCATCGATGCCGGATTCGCCAGCGACACCGGGCGCGAAAACGCGATCGCCGCTATTTGGCGCAAAACCGCCCGGACCACAGGCGGTCAGGGCGGTTAAAATCGCAATCATCGCTAAGGGTCTTAGCATGGTGGCCTTTAGAAGTTCGCATCCGAAAGTGTTTCAGCGATGTTATAGATCGAAGGCCCGATGAGGATCAAAAGAAGCGGCGGAACCGTGAACATCATCGTCGCAAGTGTCATTTTTGTCGGCAGTGTGTTTGCCTTTTCTTCGGCGCGCATCACCCGTTTGTCCCGCATTTCTGCCGAAAACACGCGCAGAGCTTCGGCGATAGACGTACCAAACTGGGTCGATTGGATCAGCACGGTCACAAATGATGCGATGTCGGGAACACCCGCACGTTCCGAAAAGTCGCGCAGCACTTGGGTCTTATCCTTACCGGCCTTCATTTCATGGCTTACCGCTTCGTATTCTTCGGCCAACGCCGGGAAACCGGATTTCAGCTCGTGGGCGACGCGAATGATCGCTTGGTCCAACGACTGACCCGCTTCGACGCAGACAAGCATCATGTCTAATGAGTCTGGAAAGCCGTTAATCATTTCTTCTTGGCGTTCCTTCTGGCGCTTACCTACCCACCATTTGGGCAGATAATAGCCGGCCAAGCCGGGGCCGAAGATCGACATAATGGTGTTTTGCGTCGACGGTTCACCGGTGCTGGATTTGTAGATCGCATATCCAACACCGAGCAAAAGCAGAACGATGCCGAGCACGAACTGCGCAAAGTGATAGGTTTTGACCGCAGATTTCGTGCGGTAACCAGCCTGAATAAGTTTCAGACGAATTGCCGAATACTCTTCTTCGTCTTGGGGTTCCAAGAAGTTGGAGTATTTATCCAGTTTATCGGTACCTTGGCTTGTGCGCAGGGCCTCTGGGCTTTTGGCGGATCCGGTTGCGCTTGCTGTTTTGAGGCGATCAAGCGGATCGTCGTCTTTTTTCAGCATCGATGGCAAAACCAGCAAAATCAGCAGAACGCCAAGCATCAAGATTGCCATGAGAGGACCAAACGGGCCCAGCATCTCGGTCAGCTTTGCGTTGATGGTGTCAAGAAATTGCATGTCAGTTACACCTTAATATTAACGAGACGCTTCATTACGATGATGTTCGTAATCAAAAAGCCCGCGACGACCAGACAGGCCGGAATAAAGACAGACGTTTCTTTGACGTCGTCATAATAGTTTGGCTGGATCAAATTGATCATCACCAGTGCGCCCAGCGGGAATACGGACAAGAACATGCCGGACCATTTTGCTTCGGCGGTGATCGCTTTGACGCGGCGGAACAGTTTGAAACGCGCACGGATCACTTGGGACAAACCGTGCAAAATTTCAGCTAGGTTACCACCGGCAGTTTGTTGGATCGCAACGGCAACGGCCAAGAACCGCATGTCTTGCATTTCAAGACGTTCCGCCATGGATTTCAGCGTTTCGCCCATGTCACGGCCATATGCCGCCTCGTCCGAGATCACACCCATTTCGGAACCCAGTGGATCGGGCACCTCTTTTGCAACAATTGCAATCGCAGAGCTAAACGGATGGCCCACGCGCAAGGATCGAACCATCAATTCCACGGCATCTGGCAGCTGTTCTTCCAGCATACCAATGCGTTTCTTGGCCTTGCCGTTGACCCAGAAAAATATCCCTCCAACACCCATCAGGATCGATACACCGATCCGAATTGGCACGGATGTGGCCGTTC
>CAYOSK010000058.1:0-15911 GCA_964406585.1 uncultured Octadecabacter sp.
CTTCATTGACACCGCTCGCGCAACTTTTGCTGTAAGGCGCCCGCGATCCCGCCAAAATAGTTTCACTTCGATAAGACAGAGTGATATTGGCGCAAAGCGGGATTTGATGGTGTTTGGGCCAGATGCCTTTCTGTGCGTCATTTCTCTTCGTGTGATAGAAGGACCGATATGACAAACCACTTATATCAAAAAGATCTTCCTGATGGACTGGACCTTGGCCCTGTTGTCGCGATTGATTGTGAAACCATGGGACTGAACCCGCATCGTGATCGGCTTTGTTTGATCCAAATGTCGGGTGGTGATGGACATTGTCACCTTGTTCAAGTTGCGCCCGGCCAGTCTGAGGCCCCGAATTTGTGTAGAATGCTTGCGGACCCGAATGTTCTGAAACTGTTCCATTTTGGGCGATTTGACATTGCCGCAATGGCGCACGCGTTTGGTACGATAACCGCACCCGTCTATTGTACAAAGATCGCAAGCAAACTGATCCGCACCTATACGGATCGTCATGGTCTAAAGAACCTGCTGCAAGAATTGCTAGGCGTGGACATTTCTAAGTTTCAGCAACAATCCGACTGGGGTGCATCGGACCTGAGCAAAGGACAGCTCGATTACGCTGCATCGGATGTATTGTATCTACATAAGCTCCGCGACGAGCTTAATATCCGTCTTGAACGCGAAGGGCGCATGGATATGGCGCAAGCATGCTATGATTTCCTTCCGATGCGCGCGCAACTAGACCTCGCAGGCTGGCCAGAACAGGACATATTTTCACACTGATGGGCAAGTTTATCGATACAGGCCGCCGGGTCATCAGGGATGAAGCAATCGCACTTAATACGTTGGCGGATTCATTGGATGCAACATTTGCGCAAACTGTAGAACTTATTTTGTCCACAACGGGGCGGATCATCGTATCCGGTATCGGTAAATCCGGCCACATTGCCCGGAAAATAGCAGCGACTCTGGCCAGTACCGGAACCCCCGCACATTTTGTCCATCCTGCGGAAGCCTCTCACGGGGATCTCGGCATGGTCACCCGCGGTGATGTTGTTCTAGCAATATCAAACTCTGGCGAAGCGCCTGAATTGGCGAACCTTATTGCATACACCCGCCGGTTCGATATTGCCTTGGTCGGCCTTACAAGTCGTGCGAACAGTTCCTTGGCGTCCCAAGCAGATCTCGTGCTGCTACTTCCAAAACACCCTGAAGCCTGTGGAACCGGTGTTGTTCCAACCACTTCAACGACGATGACCCTCGCGTTGGGCGACGCCTTAGCCGTGGCGATCATGGAGCATCGCGCATTCAATGCCGACAATTTCAGAGATTTTCACCCGGGCGGGAAACTCGGCGCGCAATTGGCACGCGTCGAGGATCTAATGCATTCTGGTGATGCGATCCCTTTGGCATCCGAAAATTCCCCCATGAGCGATACATTGCTGACCATCAGCCAAAAGGGGTTTGGTGTGGTTGGCGTGCTGGATGATGATGGTTACCTTTCTGGTATCGTGACCGACGGCGATTTGCGCCGGAATATGGCCGGGTTACTCGATTTGACAGCAGGACAAGTGATGACACAGTCGCCGACCACCATAGGAACATCTGCGCTGGCCGAAGAGGCCCTGAACGCAATGCAAACCCGCAAGATCACCTGTCTGTTCGTTGTTGAACCGGAAGGATCGCGCAAGGTGGTGGGTATCATCCATATTCATGACTGTTTGCGCGCTGGCATTATCTAAATGTTCACGGACGAGAATTCCTACTCTCAACTTGTCGGTTTTCTAAAAATCACTTTGCCACTTGCTGGTTTAGCATTGATGTCCACAGTTTTTCTGTTTGCCCGCGCACCGACACAGGACAGCACGATTCCTTATGCAGAAATCGAAGAAATCGCGCGTGAACCACGTTTGTCTGGCGCGCAACTGTCTGGTGTATCTGATGACGGTTCAATTATCGAACTGACGGCACGTACAACTCGCCCCGACGGGGACCGTATCAGGGCCGAAACCATGGCGGCTGTCATAGACACCGCAGCCGGAACACGAATCGATATCAGGTCCGGCGAAGGAATGATCGACGAAGCCGCACAAATGGCGCGGCTGACGGGGTTGGCGCGCTTGGAAACATCCAATGGCTACAACATGGAAACATCCGGTTTTACCGCCGACCTTTCGACCGGCCGGATCACGTCAGACGGGGCACTAGAA
This sequence comes from uncultured Octadecabacter sp., assembly GCA_964406585.1. Lineage (GTDB taxonomy): Bacteria > Pseudomonadota > Alphaproteobacteria > Rhodobacterales > Rhodobacteraceae > Octadecabacter. Next base: position 2,208 of record CAYOSK010000058.1, read on the forward strand.
ATTCAAGCGCCGTTCGGGTCTTTGACAGCGGGTCAAATGGTGATCGAAACCCCTGCTGGCGCGACCAATCAAGTGATGCTTTTCCAAAATGGCGTTCGGCTGATATACACTCCGCAACAATAGGATTCTACGACGTGACACTTTTTAGAACTGCTTTGGTTTGCCTCGCCTTTTTTGCTGCGCCCCTGAGTGCGCAAACAAACATAAATTTGGGCGCAGTGAACGCAGATCCAAACGCACCTGTGGAAATAACAGCCGACAGCCTCAGCATTGATCAGGCGAGCGGAACCGCAATTTTTCAAGGTAATGTCGTTCTTGGGCAAGGCGATTTGCGCCTTTCGGCAGGCCGTGTGCGGGTGACTTACAATGACGCATCAGGCGATATTAGCCGCCTTTCGGCGTCTGAAGGAGTGACCTTTGTGACAGATACAGAAGCCGCCGAATCCGCGACTGCAGAATACAACCTGGATGCCGGAACGTTGGTTATGCAGGGCGATGTTTTGCTAACCCAGGGCGCCAGCGCCATCTCGGCCGATACAATGCGTGTGAACCTATCGACCGGCGCCGCATCAATGGAAGGCCGTGTTCGCACCATCTTTAACCAAGGTGGCAACTAATGCCCGATCTGAAGGTCACAGACGGAGATGCTGGCCTAAAAGTCGTCAATCTACGCAAAAGCTATCGAAAACGCCTTGTGATCCGAGATGTCAGTCTGCAACTGGGCCGCGGCGAGGTCGTGGCCTTGTTGGGCCCAAACGGATCAGGCAAGACAACGTGCTTCTATTCCATCGCTGGCTTGGTGACACCTGAGGCTGGCAGCGTGACGGTCGACGGGCGGGATGTGACAACGCTACCGATGTATCGGCGCGCGAAACTTGGCATTGGATATCTTCCCCAAGAAATGTCGATCTTTCGGGGCTTGAACGTCGAAGAGAACATTCTTTCAATTCTTGAAATTTCTGAACCAGATCGGACACGCCGTCGCGAACGGCTTGAAGAATTGCTTTCTGAGTTTTCCATTGAACACCTACGCCGCGCCAATGCCATGGCATTGTCGGGTGGGGAACGTCGTCGCGCAGAAATTGCGCGCTGCCTTGCAGCCAATCCCAAATACGTGTTGTTAGATGAACCATTTGCGGGCGTTGACCCTATCGCTGTCGGAGAAATTCGCCATCTTACAGCCGATCTTAAAAACCGGGGCATAGGGGTACTGATCACAGATCACAACGTGCAGGAAACTCTGCAAATTGTTGATCGCGCCTACATTTTACATGACGGTAAAATTTTGATGTCGGGTACAACCAAAGAAGTTGTCGAAGACGAAAATGTGCGCCGCGTTTACCTGGGTAATTCTTTCCGCGTGACTTGACAGAGCGCAATTTTGGGCGCCCAATGATTGTGATGACAATGCATATTCACAATGTGATCGGTCTTTCGCCTTATGGGCGCCAGCCGCGCACATCCCGCAAACGGTCATCGCTCCCGACAATTCTGACGTGATTTAACCCGCCCTTAATGGTTTTCACGCCCGAATTGCCTGTACCGCACACTGAAGGAGACAAGATGCGCTATCAGATCACCGGAAAACAAATCGACATTGGCGAAGCCCTGCAAACCCACGTGCAGACTGAAATGGGAGAGGTTTTCAGCAAATATGCGGGCCGCCCAACCGACGCCAATATCGTATTTTCCAAAAGCGGACACGAGTTTGTTTGCGAAGCTGAAGTGCACCTATCAACCGGCCTGACCGCCCAAGCCAAGGGCAAAGCCACTGAAATCTATGATGCTTTTGATAGCGCATCAGAAAAAATGGAAAAACAGCTAAGGCGATACAAACGTCGGTTGAAAGATCATCATAAGGAACGATCGCAACCCGTTGAACTTTCGGACGCAGGGTCCTATATCCTCGCATCAAATAGTGAGTCGGAAGAGCAAGAACCAGAAGGTGTCAGCTCCATGATCGTGGCCGAGATGGAAACCAAAATTCCGTCACTCTCCGTTGGGGAAGCTGTCATGCAAATGGAAATCGCAGATGCCCCAGTTTTGGTTTTCCGGAACGAAGGACATAGCGGGATCAACGTGGTATACCGCCGCGAAGACGGAAACATCGGTTGGATCGATCCGCGCAACGAAAGCTAGTTCAGGCAAGCCACCTGACATGAGGGTACCATGACCATACAGGACATTCTTCCGGCGACGGGCATAAAAGTCATTGCCGCAGCCAGCAGCAAAAAGCGCCTGTTTCACGATTTGGGCGATATGGCTGAATCCTGTTTTGGTATTGATCAGGTTCAAGTTGTAGATGCTCTTCTTGACCGCGAAAGCCTTGGCCCCACAGGCGTGGGCCATGGCGTCGCATTGCCCCACGCCCGTCTTCCGGGTTTGGAGCAGGTTTGTGGGTTATTTGTGCGGATCAAGAAACCCTTCGATTTCGACTCCGTGGATCGTCAGCCTGTTGACTTAGCGTTCGCATTGTTTGCGCCGCAAGATGCGGGTGTTGAACACCTTAAGGCTCTGGCATTGATTTCCAGAACACTGCGCGATGAAGCCGTGTGTTCAAAGCTGCGTGCGAATGATGATCCATCTACGATCTATACTATCCTAACCGAAGAAGCCGCTGCGCAGGCGGCTTAGGCGTAATTTGAAAACCCGAAGGTTTCGTAGTCGCGTTGATACGTCTCAGCGACAGCCTCTTCGATTTCGGAATCGTAAATCTCACTGAGTTGAACAGCGTGGGGATCGGTTGGACCCAATGTTGGCATAACGTCTTTGCCTATTTGCGCTGCCAAAATCGCAAGGTCATCTTCCAGCTTGTCTTCTCTGAGGACCAGATCAGGCATCGCGAAATCAGCGAACCCATGCAGCGCGTTGGCCTGCGTGGCCCAGTGACTGTCAACGCGAATGGCCGTTTGACCACTAAGATTCGATTTCACGAACTTCAGAAACCCTAAGAAAGCAGTCCGGTGCGCATCGGCATCATATGTCGCATCAGGCAGTTTGGACGGTATCCCGATCTTAAATTGTTGGATCAGAGTTTTTCGAATCCCAGTATAGCTGCCCGTACCAACCGGCAGTATCTTATCACAATAGGCCGCGTGCGCGCGCGCCACCGGATGACGCACCACCGTAAAGGCCCGATGACCTGGCAAATTGCGTTTCCAGGCGCGCAGCGATTTCTGGGTAAACCCAGTCAACAATTCGTCTTCGGTTAGCCCGTCAAGCGCGCTAAGCCACTGCGTTACTGCGGCTTCCGGCCCTGATCGGATGGGCAAAAACAAAAGCGGCGATGTCGGCGCAGCAAAAAATGTCGGCACCGATGGGCCACGCCGCGGTTCGAAATTTGGGGTGCGGTTCAAATTGAACCGATCGAGACGCGCCAAACCTTCTTCCATCTGATCAAAATTCACGACCTTGTCAGACAACGGGCTTGGGTTCTGTTTCTTAAGCGATTTATCAAGTTCAGAAAGACGCGCATCTGAACCCAAAAACATCGCCAAGCCGTTCATCACGTCAACGTCCTGCAAATCTTCGTAGTCGATATAAAATGCCGTCTGCCCCGATTTTTGCAACCGCCCTAGCAATTGGGTCTGAAAGGACTGTTGTTTATTAAGCCGCTGTTCAAATTCCGCCGCTTCGAAGTCAACTGATTTGGCACGAAGTCGTTTTACATCCGTCAGCTTCCATTGCCCGGTGGCCTTTGCGATTTTCCAACTTACGTAGCTTTCGATGGGGTTGCGGGTCAGAATAATCTTAGCACATCGCGGGTTATCTATGATCGCATCAAACACGCGCCCGTCGTGGGTGTTAAAATACCGAAAACCGTTCAAACCTTCTGCGGTTTCAATCCGCTCAAGAAGACGATGTGGATCAACATCCCTCTGTTCCATCGATATATCCAAGACATTATCCCGGTTCGGATATCCTATGAAGTTGGGGTTAAATGCTTCGCCATGACAAGTCAGCCCGTCAAAAGCATTGATATTCGCCTCAAGGAAATTGGATCCGGTGCGCATCTCGGCAAAGACGACGAAGAAATCGAACTGCGCCATAGGTCAGCGCACCAAATAGGGTTTACGTCGAGACGGCCGGTCGGTGACGCTAGGCTGCTCACTCGGGAAATCACCCATGAGATAGGGGTGCATTCCTTGGTTTTTGAGGTTCTGGAGAAACTGACCGAAACCGGTCAAATCAGCCATCTTTGGCGCCTCTGTGACTCGGCGCAAGTTCTTTGCACCCATTTCATCCAGGACAGTTTGTAAAGCTTCCATTGGCGTTTCAATAAAATCGGCTAACGTCCAGATTCGAATGCGAGCCTTTGACCAAGGTGATCGAAGTGCCGCCAAATGGTCGCTTTCAATCCGCTGTAGTTCTGCAGCATCGGCGCGAATATCCGCAAAGTTTCGGTTGGATTGGAACAGCGGAATTGCCCAGGCCCCAGAAATCACTGAAATCTGAGCATTCGGATCTTTGGCCAGATCCCAGCCCGCCAATTGACTATCCATCGGGCCGTACTGAAAACATTGGCGTTCACCGCGGGTGTTCCAAATCAAGTTGACCAAGAACAATTGAGCGTGGTGATCACGTAATTTCGCGTTGTCGCACAGGGCGCCGCTGAAAGTGTTCTGTCGTCCCTCAAATTCAACACGCTCGGGCGCATAAAGATGTCCATGCACACGGGTCCCAGTCATCCGCGCGAGCCACGGTTCGAAGTCTTCGAACAGTTCTGCAAAACCTTCGAACACCGAATAGGGCGCAGAGGTAAACCCATTTTCATGACCAGGTCGGGGCAATCGGCTTTGCATGAATAATCCTGCGCGGCCGCGCGTTCGACGTTCGACCGCCTTCGAGAAAATGCGGTCAATCTTTCCTGGATTTGGCTCCGCCCCCTTGAGAGGGTTTTCTTCGTTCAAGAAGTTCTCATAAAGGCGGTCGGCATGCGGCCAAATTTTACGTGCGACAAAACAGTCGGACCGCCGCAACAGTTGCAGGTGATCATCATAAAAGATGTGTGGCTTACCCTGATAGTCAAATTTAGACAGCGTCAGTGATCGACTTTCGATGTTCTGTGAATAAAGGCGTACGAGGGTTTGGAAATAACTTTCGTCAGGAATCCAGACGCGGCGAAAATAGCTGTCGTAAATGCCCCGGTCAGGATCTTCGAGGATCGCAGACAGGGTTTGGCGCGTTAGGCACCACCACTGCGACCCCATATGAGGCACAATTCCTTCAGGTATACGACGATACATCTTAAACCGCCGCTGAAATTCCACGTAGCGATCAAACAGAAATCGACGTTTACGCCACGAAAACGGGAACCGAAGCGTGAATCGTTCGAAATCAAGCCCACCTTGCGTCCACGGGACATCTGCTGTTGTCGCGCTTTCAATGAAATCGGTGCGCGGTCTTTCTTCGAGGTAGGATTGCAGATCTTTTATTGGGCGCAGGGGAAGGCATGAACCCGACGCGAGATAGACATGCCGAACTTCGGGGAACTTTTTCAACAATAACGAAGATGCCGATTGAGACGCGGCTACGATTCCCCAAGTGCCCCATTCACACCTGTGCCGTTTCGAAAATAAAACGTCTGGCACATCTGCAACGCTTTGAACGAACGCATCATAGGTGGCACGATCTACGTTTTTGTCGACGTGAATCACGACTGGGCAGCCCGCGGCTGACCAATGGCGGATCACTTGTTCGGCACGGTTCAATGCCGTGTGAACCAACATCACGACGCCGACGCTCATGCCCAGTTCCCCTTGGACATAAGACCTAGAATTTCAAGCTGCCGCCAATTGATATATTTTTCCGACCATTTGCACCATAAATCCGGGTGGTTCATGATGCCATCCGCATAGGCCTTGTATTCTTGCGACCCGGCATAGTGTTGGCCACGCGAAAGTTCCTCGGCCGCTTTGGCGCCAAAAGTGTCCAAAAACTTGGCGTGCAACAGGACACCCGACGCTTTTTCACCGCCCCATTCATCGTAAACAAGGTTTAGACCACGCGGCAGCACCATATGTGTGGAACTTACATAGGCATATTTTCTGTCCCATTTTACCAATGGAGTCTTGTTCAATGCAGGTGCGCGCCAGGGTTCTTCTTTGAAAAACATCCGCGCCCTCGGGCCGCCCTGAATCCAAAGGTTATAGTACAAGTGGTTCTTAGAAATCGTGTAATTGCCGCTGTCAAACCACGATGCAATTTCCATTGGATCTTGGCCGCTCCGATAGGGAACTGAATCCAGTCGCCCTTTGGGATACATATCCAACAACATAGCGCCAAAGCTACGGATGTCGGATGCATCAAGCCAATCGGTTAGTGCGCGAATAGGCCGCGTATCACAGAACGGATAAACGAAAAATTCGTCCGGATCGACAACCAGTGTCCAATGCCCATCCGCATATTTCCGTTGAAGATGATTTAACCAATCCACCCCAAACCTAGATCGCCGATAGCTGGCCTTGGTGTGCCAAACCGAAACGTCGGGCTGCTTGGCGCAATATGCACCGCCGCCATCATCACTGTCGTTGTCGACCATAATGAAGTGATCAACGCCCAGATCGCGGTAGTATTTAAAAAAGTATGGAAGCCGAATGTTTTCATTTCGAAACGTTGAAAACAAAAGGATATCACCAGACTTGATATCTTTTGTACGATCCTTGAACACCGACAACTCACGACTTTTGCGCCGGGCACGCAGGTGCCAGCGCTTTCGCTGAAGGCGAAGCCGGTATGATGTCAAGGCGCCCAAGCTGTTCCTTCTGTGCTGTCCCTAAGGGGTCTTTGGGTTCACTAGTCAATTATGGTAAACATACCATTGAAAAGGCGAGAGAAAACCGCTCATTGTTTCCATTCAATAAACAACGGTGTGAATTAGGCAACCTTTACAGTCGGCTCCAATGCCCGCGCGTCATTAAGCCTAGGCCCTCTAGTTGAATCAGGCCCTCATATTTCACCGATTGCGGGACCCACAGATCTGGATCGTTGATCAATGCCGTATAATACGTCCGATAAAGCGAACTGTTTTCAAAATGTTGGGCGCGGCTCAGCTCCTCCGCGGATTTAGCACCGATATTTGGAAGAAACTTAGTATGAAGCAAAACCCCTGTCGTTCGATCCCCCTGCCCCGTATCAAAAACATCATTCAAACGACGGGGTAAAATTTGGTGCGTGGACGTAACATAGGCATAACCGCGTTTCCATTTTACCAACGGCGTCTTGTTCAGCGTTGGGGACCGTTCGGGTTTGGATCCAAAAAACATGCGATCACGCACGCCCCCTTGTATCCATAGATTGCCAAAAACAGGATGCAGCTTGGCGCGGTAATTGTCGGCATCAAACCAAGGGATTGCTGCAATAGGATCGCCCCCGTCAAATGGCACCTGCCCTACTGGTCCCTTGGGGTACATATCCAACATTATTGCACCAAACGCATCGCGCCCGGTTGCATCAAGAAATGCCGTTAGATCATGCAATCCGCGCGTATTGCAATCTGGATAGACAAGAATTTCATCCGCATCGACCGTCAGGCACCAACGATTATGTCCAAACGAACGTTGAAGACAGGTCAACCAGTCCACTCCGAACCGAGATGCTTTATAACTTTCCGATGTTGTCCAAACAGACACATCCGACTGTGCCGCCAACAGCTCTGCGGTGCCGTCATCACTTGCGTTATCTACAACAAAGAAATGCGCAACACCCAGTGTGCGATAGTGGTCCAACCAATGCTGAACCCGAAGGATTTCGTTGCGCATTGTCGAGAAAACCAACACGCCATCACGAGGCACACTGCGTTTGGAAACTATCGAAATTTCATTGCGGCGCTTTAAGGAACGGAAAAGCAATCTGCGACGTTTCCAGCGCATCTTGTAAGACGCCCACGCGCTTGAATCCGGTTGCACATCCCCAGAGATATCGAAAGGGAACATGCGTCGCGTGCGTTACTGTGCGGCTTGCTGCATCGACATCATTTCGCGAAGGTAACCATCAAATTCTTCGCGCAGATCTTCGCGTGCCAGCCCAAAGGCAACAGTTGCCTGCAAAAACCCTGCCTTAGAACCGCAATCAAAACGCTGCCCTCGGAACCTAAATCCGAACACGTCTCGGCCTTCGGCAAGTTCGGCATCGATCGCATCAGTCAGTTGAATTTCCCCACCAGACCCAGATTTAATCTTGTTCAGATTCTGCATCACCTTGGGTGTCAAAATGTAACGCCCAATGACAGCCAAATTTGAAGGCGCTTCATCGGCAGGTGGTTTTTCAACCAATCCATTCACTGACACCATCGTCCCAAGATCTTCCTTGATGTCGATAACGCCGTATGAAGATGCCTTTTCTGTCGGTACTTCCATCGCGGCAACCATGCATCCACCCGTTTCAGCGTGGGCTTCGACCATTTGCTGCAAACAAGGTTTCTCCGCTGCAATAACATCGTCTGGTAAAATTACAGCAAAGGGTTCGTTTCCAACCAATCGACGCGCGCACCAAACTGCGTGGCCAAGGCCCAGCGCACGCTGCTGACGGATGTACGCAATCGCGCCGCTATCCATGTTCGTCGATTTCAGTTCTTCCAGAAGGTCGGTCTTGTCTTTCTTTCGCAGCTCATTTTCGAGATGCGGCGCCATGTCAAAATAGTCTTCAAGCGCGGATTTTCCGCGCGACGTGACAAAGATAAATTCTTTGATGCCTGCCGCGCGGGCTTCGTCAATGGCGTACTGAATGAGGGGGCGGTCAACCAAAGTCATAATCTCTTTGGGCACAGATTTCGTAGCCGGCAAAAACCGAGTACCAAGACCTGCGACAGGAAAGATTGCCTTCGTAACGCGTTTTTTCATCATTAATCCAATTCTCTAACCAGAATACGGCTAAACCTATGCACCGTCACTATCACAAAGGACTATGTCAAAAAAATAGCCAAAGCCGCAACCTTTGGGGAATTTTCTCACGGCTTCGTCAGATATGACGTCACGCATGACCCATTTGGGTTAACATCTGCTCGATCCGGGGTACGTCTTCAGGATTGTTGAGCTCCCAGAACTGGCGACCATGTGATTGAACCTCAACACATAGCATATGTGCGCCTCTTTCTAAGAATCGCAACTGTTCAAGACCTTCTAGGTTTTCCAGCGGGCCAGAGACCCAGCGTGGATAAGCGGCCAACGCAGATGGGCGGTATGCATACACCCCCACATGGTGAAACACAGGCGTTTTGTCGTCTTCTTGATAGGTCGCGCCTGTAAACGGTATGACCTCTTTCGAAAAATACAAAGCGTTGTGATCTGCCCCAAACACTGCCGTCGTGCCACCAACGCGCCCTTGTCGACGGTCTTCCAGCAATCCGTTAAGTGCGCGGCCATCACATCGCAGCACAGGTGTCGCAACCTCGGCGATCGGGTTCGCGACCAAACCAGCAACCAATTCTTCTATGAACCAAGCTGGAGTGAGAGGAGCATCACCTTGCAAATTCACAACAATATCATAGGTTTCACCCAAGACATCAAGGGCCTCGGAACAGCGCTCGGTGCCATTACTACAGCTTTCGGATGTCATGACGACCTCGGCGCCAAACGCTTCGGCCGCGCGTTTAATGCGGTCGTCGTCTGTAGCAACGACGACCCGGTCCACGCCGCTCACAGCCATTGCGGCGTCCCATGATCGACGAATTAGGCTCTTTGCCTCGCCTGTTGCGCCTCGCAATTCCACGAGTGGCTTTCCCGGATATCGCGAGGACGCAAAACGCGCTGGAATAACAACCAGTACGGTCATCAAGGAAGCTTCAGATCAATACCCGGCGCATACGCAATGAAAAACGGGTTGGCAAAATCATCCTTGCCATACGTAAGCGGCGAATGATCGTCGAACCGTACAACGTGACCGCCCGCGCCCGTAAGAACTGCGTGGCCGGCCGCAGTGTCCCATTCCATCGTTCTTCCGACACGTGGATAAAGATCGGCTTCGCCCGTCGCAACAAGACAGAATTTCAACGACGAACCTGCACTTTTCATATCGTTGACAGAATATTTGTTGATGTAATCGTCGGTCGCCTGATCGCGGTGCGATTTGGATGCGACCACCATCAACGCAGTGTTGTCCGGGGCGCTGACTTTGATTGGAACGGTCGTGCCAATTGATCCTTTGTCTAGATCGCCAACTTCTTCAACAGAAGATCCTGTCGCATCTGTATAGAACAAGCGCCCTTTGGCGGGCGCGTACACGACACCGCGTAGGGGCGTGCCATTTTCAACATATGCAATGTTCACCGTAAAATCGCCGCGGCGATGTATGAATTCCTTCGTGCCATCCAGCGGATCAACAATCAGGAAGGTATTTGCATCAACAGTGTGGCTGTCAGATTGTTCTTCGGTCACCAGTGCAACATCAGGAAAAGAAGCCCTCAAGCCCGCGGAAATATGCGCATCTGCGGCTTCATCTGCGGCGGTGACAGGGCTATCATCACTCTTGGATTTAACGTCAAAATCATCAGAGTTATAAATCTCCATGATGATGTCGCCTGCTTCCAAAGACAGCCTGCGCATCACTGTGGTCAACTTATCAAAATCCATCACGTTTCCTTATGTTCTAATCAATTTTGGGCGTTTTCATTGATCCGCCATATTTGCCCCCTTATGATATGCCACTAAAGGATCATCAAGATTTACATGAAACAGCGGGTCCATCCCGCCAACCTCAGGCAACACTATGTTCGAAGCACGACGCCCGATGACCCGCTCACGCGGTGCTTTCAATATGTTGGAGCTGATATATCACTCCATCGTTCGCGAAATCCGCAAAGATCACCGTAACGCGGTTATTGGGCTGATCATGAATATGATGCAGACAATCGTTTTCGTAACAGCCTTCTATTTCATGTTTACGATCCTTGGGCTTAAGGGCACCGCCATTCGTGGTGATTTCCTGCTTTATATTATGTCTGGTATCTTCCTTTTCTTGACCCACACAAAGGCGATGGCGGCTGTTCTAAAGGCCGAAGGGCCCGCATCTGCAATGATGAAACATGCGCCGATGAACACAATTGTCTCGATTTCTTCGGCGGCGATCGCGTGTCTCTATATTCAGCTGCTCTCGATGTCTGTCGTTTTGTACATGTACCACGTCATCATAAACCCAATCACAATTGATCGTCCGGCTGGTGCGATGGGCATGATCCTTTTGGCGTGGTTTTCTGGTGTCGCTGTTGGCATTATCTTTTCGTCGCTCAAACCATGGTTTCCTGGGTTTGTGTCGATTGCGTCATCGATCTATGCGCGTGCCAATATGATTGCATCAGGCAAAATGTTTGTCGCCAACACGATGCCGGGTTTCATGTTGGCGATGTTTGATTGGAACCCATTATTTCATGCTATCGATCAGGCGCGCGGGTATGTTTTCATCAATTATAACCCGCACTACAGTTCCATCAGCTATCCGATGCAGGTCAGTATTGTTCTGATCATGGTAGGTCTGATGCTTGAATTCTACACACGCAAAAACGCATCCGTGTCTTGGGAAGCTGCGCGTTGATACGATGGGTGTGCGCCACTTTACTAACTCTTATCGTGGGTCACACCAATGCTGAGACTTTTCCTGCATTCTATGACGTTAGCGGTGTTGCCGCTGATGATGTTCTTAACGTCCGCATAGCGCCATCCTCAAAAGGCGACCTCATAGGGGTTCTCGCCCCCGACCAAACCGATGTTGAGGTTGTTGGAGTTTCAGAAGATGGGCGATGGGCGCGGGTGAATATAGAGGAGTCGAGCGGCTGGGCATCCATGCAGTTTCTAACATTGTCACAAGACTACCCATTCCTGCCACTCGCCCACCTGAACTGCTATGGGACCGAGCCTTTCTGGTCACTCGATCGACCCAGACTAGACCAGCCAGCAACGCTCTCGATCCTCGGTCAAACTTTTGAAACATGGCGACAGATCCAAGCCGCAAGATCGAACAATCGAACCGACAGGTTCTCGGTCGTTGCGAACAACGAGAACGACATAATGGTCCTTACCCTGACGCGGGGTCTTTGTTCTGATGGAATGTCAGATCAATTGTTTGGAATTCAAGCGGAGGTTATTCGGCCCGCGTCCGAAGATGCGGCCCATCTTTCCGGCTGCTGCGCGCTCCAGCCGAATTAGCGCCACATCTTGCCTAAGCCCGCTTCTATATGCTGGTCACGTAACCACCCGCATGGTCAAATTTATCCGCCCGCCACCGTCCAACAACCTAGATGACCCCGCGCGGGTTCTATCGATGCCATGATAAACCAAACGCGCGTCACCCCCCAGCACCACCACATCACCGGATTTCAACCATATCGATTCCGTTGGCCCTCCGCGCGTCGTGTTGCCAATGCGGAACAACCCGTCATCGCCCAAAGACACCGACACGACTGGATGTTCGAAACCTTGCTCATCGCGGTCTTGATGCATCCCCATCTTGGCAGCGTCGCGATATAGATTTACCAAACAGCATTCAGGTAAACGATCTGACGCGCTGACCTGATGCCAAACATCTAGGATTGATGTTGGTATAGCAGGCCAAGCCATACCGTTCGGATGTGTTTTTGAATACCGATACCCCCCACGATCGGACACCCAGCCAAAACGCCCGGCGCTCGTCATTTGAACCGACATCGGCTTGCCAAACGGGGTCATTGGCGAAAACAGCGGCGCCGCCGCAACAACAGCGCGAAGATCACGAATGACTTTTGCTTGCGCGTCGTGATCAAGCAGTCCCTGCCAGACCTGAACACCCCTCAAAACCAAACTTGGCCTCACGTTAACCTCCGATTAGTGAAAATTGCGCATTTCACCCCTGACACATAGGTTGCAGCGCCTATTTCGCATCCCTATATACACTCCGATCCAAATAGGATGTTCCTATTTGTAAATGACACCAACCATAGATGCCGGCGCCGCCTCGGGCCTGCATCGCTCCAATCGCCTGAAAGGGATTTGAACATGGCAAAAGTAATTGGCATTGACCTTGGGACTACCAACTCCTGCGTAGCAATCATGGACGGCAGCCAGCCTCGCGTTATCGAAAACGCCGAAGGCGCGCGCACAACCCCATCCATTGTGGCATTCACCGATGATGAACGCCTTGTCGGGCAGCCTGCAAAACGTCAGGCTGTTACAAACCCGGATAACACGATTTTTGGCGTAAAACGCTTGATCGGTCGCCGGTTTGACGACAAGCACCTCGCGAAAGACAAAAAGAACCTGCCATTTACTTTGGTGGATGGTGGCAACGGCGACGCATGGGTCGAAGCCAAGGGTGAGAAGTACTCCCCATCCCAGATCTCAGCTGTCATCCTGCAAAAGATGAAAGAAACCGCCGAAAGCTACCTTGGCGAAGACGTGGATCAGGCCGTCATCACAGTGCCCGCGTATTTCAACGACGCACAGCGACAGGCAACCAAAGATGCCGGCAAAATCGCCGGCCTTGAAGTTCTGCGCATCATCAACGAACCAACCGCCGCGGCATTGGCGTACGGCCTAGATAAAAAGAACACTCAAACAATCGCGGTTTATGACCTTGGTGGCGGTACCTTTGATGTCACAATTCTGGAAATCGACGATGGTCTGTTCGAAGTAAAATCCACCAATGGGGACACGTTCCTTGGCGGTGAAGATTTTGACATGCGCATTGTGAACTACCTTGCCAAAGAATTCAAAAACGACAACGGCGTGGACCTGACCA
>CAYOSK010000059.1:0-15125 GCA_964406585.1 uncultured Octadecabacter sp.
AGTGTGCGCCCTAACTTGTTTGGCGCGCCCCGCCTCAAATACCTCTGATTTTAGTCTCCGCTTCCCATTCCTTTGTCTGCGTTTCCGCTTCCGTCCGGTCCGTTTGGCGTCCAGCGCTGCGTGTCTGCGTTGCTGATGAAGGGGGTTCTACGGTTAGTGGCTGAGACCCGCAACCCCTTTTTTTGAGAAAATGCAGATTTTGTGAAATTTCCGATTTTTTACATGTTTTCAGGGGTTTGTTTGCTGACAATTGCGTTGAACCTAGGGTCATTCGTAATTTTGTTACTCAACCTGTCATACGACTGACACAACATTTAGGGTTATCTACAGGTTTACCCCCAAGTGTCAGGTCCGCGTTTGTGAATCGCAGTGTGATTTGGGGCCGATTCAGTTGTGAATCGCAGCGAGTCGGATGCTTGTTTGTTTAACATGCAGGTGAATCGGCACAAAAAAGTTGGATTCGGCAGCGTTTTACAGGGTCCGCCGCCTGATTCAGCGATCTGCGAAAACCCGAGTCAGCCAAAATGCGAGGCACAAGCCCGGAAATAGGCCCATTAATGCGACTCGCAGCGAAAATGCTTCGGCAACAAAGCCGATAAGCGGCGGGCCGAACAAGAATGCGGTCATTGCGATCATCGCCATCGTAGCGATGTTTTGTGCTTCGTGGGTGTCATCCAGTCTGGCGGCCGCAGAAACTCCGAGTGGAAAGCCAACAGAGACCCCCAGCCCAATCAACGCATACCCGACAAACGTAAGAACAACGCTTGTTGGGATCGTCAGGCACCCAACCCCCAACATCGCCAGCGCGACAGTGAAACGAGCCGCGCCCTGCGCGCCGAGCTTACGGATCATAAAATCGCCCACAAAGCGCCCGCCGGCCAAGAACCCCGCAAATACAGTTACAGCAATCCCTGCGTCTTCCGCGCGCCCACCCCATCGTTCAGCAAGATAGACAGCAGCCCAATCCGACATTGCACCTTCGGCCAAGGATATCGCGAAGACAAACAAAGCAATTAGGAAAAGCGCTTTGGGAAGCTGCGACAGTTTACGTGGTGTGGCGGCAGCAGCATTTCCTTCGCCTGCTAATCGCGGCAGGCTTAGGCCTGACCAAACGCCGATAGCCGCAGACACAACGCATATAAGAAAGACGGCCAACATTGGGCCAAGATTAAACAGCATCGTTGCAAGCAGCGATCCAAACATAACGCCAAACGCCCAAAACCCGTGACAGCGCGACATGATGTTCAGGTCACCGGATTTTTCGAGCCGTCCGGCGTATGTATTCAACGCAACTTCGAGAAACGCGACAACCGCGCCAAGGAGCGCAAGTGTAAGAAAGAGTGTCGGCACCGATACCGCAAGAAACGGGAGCAAAACCACCACCGTTTGAATGGGCAGTAAAATGGCAAAGGTTTTGCGTGGCCCAATGTTGGCGACAATCCGGCTGGCCAGCTGAAGTGTCGGGATCAAAGCCAGCGGCATCCCTAACAATGCGATCGCAAGGTCCGCTTTGCTCAGGTCCAGCGTTTCCTTGATATAAGGGATCATGGCCAGCCATGCGCCGAAGGCGATCGGCTGCAATGCAAACAGCGACATAATAAGAAGTGTGGCTTTGGTGGCTTGGCGCTTTTCCATGCGCCGAACGCTATCAGCCGTTTTTAGAAAGGCTAGTGGTTTTTTGAGACGGTTTGTAGCGCAGCGCCAGCAGGCCGAGGATCACTGCAAGATAAACAAGCGGTTCGGTCTCCCACACTTTTTGCACCATGATAAAATGTACAGCACCCAACACCGCGATTGGGTAGATCAATTTATGCATCTTGCGCCAACTGGCGGCACCCAACTTGCGCACCGACCAATTGTTGGATGTGGCTGCCAGCGGGATCATCGCCAAGAACGCGACCATTCCGATGGTAATGTAGGGACGCTTCCACAGATCGCCCCACATCTGTTCCCAGCGCAATGACATATCCAGTACGACCCAAATGCCCAGATGCACGACCACATAGACAAAGGCCATCACACCGATCGCGCGGCGAAATTTAAGCAGGTTGAGGCCGACGTATTTTCGCAGCGGTGTAATAGCGAGCCCGATGATCAAAAGCTGAAGAGTAATCTCGCCCATTTCGCGTTCGAGCGCGTTGATCGGTTCAACGCCCATCCCACCCGTCGCCGCAGAGTAGAACAGATACGGAAGTGGGAGAGAATACAGTATATAAACAGCCCACACCGGAACCTTGCGGGCGAAACGATTGATTGGGTCGATGATGGCACTCATGAATCTATCTTTCTATTGTTGCCCCCTACATCGATGTGATTGGTGGCAAAAGAAAGGCTATGTCAGTGATCCCACGGCGAGTTGAGGGTTTGTTTCAAACCCTTCTGCATTACCTACGACCCCCCGCCCATGTTTAAGAATGTGTTTATGCCGTCGCCCCATGGTGCGCGTCAGTAATCGCGGCTTAGGTCCATGCCTTCATATAGGCCAGCGACCTCAGGGTAGCCGTTGAACATGAGCGTGTCTTCACGTGAAGAAAACAATCCGCCGCCGATGACGCGGTGGGACGCTTGCGACCATCGCGGGTGATCAACCTGTGGGTTCACGTTGCTGTAAAAGCCGTATTCACGTGCATTGATTTTGTTCCACGTGGTCGGCGGCTGTTCATTGGTGACGGTGATCCGCACAATCGACTTGATGGATTTGAACCCATACTTCCACGGCACGACCAACCGGATCGGCGCACCTGATTGATTGGCGAGAGGGCGATCGTAGATGCCAGTGGCCATAATGGTCAGGGGATGCATCGCCTCGTCTAAACGTAAGCCTTCCACGTAAGGAAAGTCGATGACACGGCGCTGCACGCCGGGCATGACTTCGGGCATGACTGCGGTTTCAAATGCCACATGGGTTGCGCCATCTTGAATACCGGCCTTGGTCAGTAGATCGGCAAGTTCGAACCCGTTCCAGGGAATAACCATCGCCCAGGCTTCGACACAGCGGAACCTATAAAGGCGTTCTTCCATAGTCATATCAGAGATGAGATCGTTCAGGGCAAAGGTCCCGGGATTATCGACCATCCCGTCGATTGTGATGTTCCACGGGTCCGTCACCATCCCGCCCGCGTTTGTCGCAGGATCAGTTTTGCCTGTGCCGAATTCATAAAAGTTATTGTAAGATGTGATTTCTTCCCACGAATTCGGTTCAAGCGCGTCTTGCGCCGCAACGGATCCGGCACCCCCCAGTGCTGAGGCCCCTGCCAGTCCTGCAAGCACCGCGCGACGGTTCAGCCAGACGGGTTCTGGTGTAACGTCAGCGTGGGTCAGATTGTTTTTCCAACGAAAAGCCATGGGTATCTCCGATCAGTGTTTCACGGCACTATATAGGCAAAGAGCTTCCGGCGTCACCTAAAGCTGTTTCACGTCTGCGCGGGGTCGTTGAAATGTTTGCGCCTGCGGCGAGCGGGGGGGGCGCACCTGCGGTGCGCCCAAAGGGGCGCTGCCCCTCGCCGCTGCGCGTCTCACCCCGGAGTTTGAAGGAAGCAAAGACGCATATTAGGATGGATACAATATAGATAGAGGTATGCTGGTGCCATCGGGCTGAACAATACGCACGTGATCGCGGCGCATTTTCCGTGGTTCTGATACGCCGACGGAATGCGCGATTGTTTCAACTTCTTTCGCGATGCCTTTGGCATAGGCCGCGACCTTATTGTACTTTTCATCTGCAACAAGGCCCTTTTGAAACCGTGGATCATGCGTGGTGATCCCAGTGGGGCAGGTGTTCTTGTTGCATTTCAGCGCCTGAATGCAACCCAGTGAAAACATAAAGCCGCGCGCAGAGACAACAAAGTCGGCCCCGGCACAAAGCGCCCAAGCCACATCACCAGGATTGACCAGTTTTCCCGACGCGACGATGCGGATTCGATCCTTAAGCCCGTGTTGGTTTCGCAAGGCCGACAACCGCGGCAAGGCTTCGCGTATGGTCATGCCGACCAAATCCATCAACGGCATCGGGGCCGCCCCTGTGCCGCCTTCGCCACCGTCTAGTGTGATAAAGTCAGGCGCGCTGTCGGGATCACGCGCCGTTATCGCCGCGAACAAATCCGTGAACGCGCCCTCAGAGCCCATGACCGTTTTTATCCCAGTCGGCAGACCCGTCACATTTCGAACATGGCCTATAAAATCCAAAAGATCGTTCCAGTCATCGACTTCTGCGTGCCGATTGGGACTAATTCCATCGCGACCTTTGGGCAGGCCGCGAATTTGCGCGATTTCGGCGCTGATTTTGGCCGCGGGAAGTATCCCGCCTTTGCCCGGCTTGGCCCCCTGTGCCAGTTTGATTTCGATCATCTTGACCTGTGGGGTTTGCGCGAGAACACGCAACTTGGCATCATCGAGATTGCCATCAGCGTCCCGCACACCGTATTTCGCGGTGCCCATTTGAAACACAAGATCACAGCCGCCTTCCAGATGATATGGCGACAGGCCACCTTCGCCGGTATTCATCCAGATGCCCGCCTTGGCGCAGCCTTTTGACAAGGCTTGCACTGCTGGTTTGGAGATTGCGCCATAAGACATGCCGCTCAGGTTAAAGATTGACGGCGCGTGATAGGGCCTGCGCGCGGACGGCCCGATCGTGAGCGGCTGAGTGGTTGCGAACTGATTATCCAAAGGCGGGAACGCCGCATTGGTGAAAATTGGTGTTCCCGGAACAGATAGATTGCGTGTCGAGCCAAAGGCAATTGTGCTGCTCCCACCTTGTCCAGCATGTTTGACCCAGTCGCGTTGCGCGCGGTTAAACGGCAATTCTTCGCGATCCATTGCAAAGAAATACTGGCGGAAAAATTCACCCAATGCCGAAAACACATAACGGAACCGGCCGACCACTGGATAATTGCGCCGGATAGCGTCTTGGGTTTGGGTTCGGTCGATCACACCCAGTATGAAAATCGCTGCGATGACCAGACCAACAGCCATGATCAACGCAATGGCGAGACCTTCGAAGACAGACATAGAAAAGTTGGAAAACATCGGCGGGACCTGCTGGATCGGAAACAATCTTGTCGCACAAGACAGATTGGGTGCGGTTAGGTCAACTGATCCGCCGTGAAAATCAATTTTACTTTACCAAAGGTTAACGCCCGCCTAGCCTGTGGCCAAAGATGGGCAAGATTCTGTTCAGAATGTGGCACCGTCGGCGCAAGAAGAAGCGCAATTGATTGAAGGCATTTGAAGCTTAAGCGCGCTGTCTTGGCGTGAAATTGAATATTGGAGGAACCTATGTCGGTTCAAGATCTACGAATTACTGAAATTATGTATAACCCGGTGCCTGGTGCCCCAGAGTACATTGAAATCACAAATACTGGTTCATCCAATGTTTCGACCGCCAGTTTTTTCATTGGAAATTCGGATTTTTTGCCAGAGATCCCCTTTTCGCCCCCTTTTTTAAACGTTCCTGCGGGGGGGTCGGCGATAGTAGTTTTGGTGCCACCGGGCACTTCGGGACCAGATGCATACGCGCCATTTATCAACGCTTATGGATTGGTTCCGCAAGGGACGGCGTTCGTGCCGATCTTTGGGGCAATCGGCTTAGACGTCAATGATTGGCTGTCTGGAGGGCGTAGCTATACCATTGGCGGGCTCGATGTTTTTGGCGACAGTGTTTTCCCACCGTCTGGCGCGCCAGACGGACAAAGCGTTCACTTCGATGATAATGGCGTCGCGTCATTTGGCCCGCCGACACCGGGTGTTATCGACATTGTTCCTGTGATTGAAATCATTGAGGGCACGGATGCGGGCGATGTTTTGCTTGGAACGTCTGGCAATGACAGCATCGACGGCCTTAAGGGCGCTGATGAAATCAACGGTCGCGGCGGCAACGATATTATCGACGGTGGCAACCAATCGGATTCGATCAAAGGTGGCGCGGGCGATGATGTCGTCTATGGCGGAACAGGTAACGATTCCATCGCTGGCGGTGGCGGAAACGATGAACTGTTCGGTGGGTCTAATAATGATCGCATGGCAGGCGGCGCCGGTGATGACACCGTTTACGGCGATCATGGCAAAGACGTTATGTCAGGTGGAACGGGCAACGACGAATTGTACGGTGGCCGCAGCAGTGACATTCTAAACGGGAACGACGGCAACGATTACCTTGAAGGCGGACGCGGGGGTGACATCCTGCGTGGCGGCGCCGGCAACGACACCCTTGACGGTGGTCGGCAGGCGGACACCCTGAATGGTGGTGATGGCGATGATGTTATGATCGGCGGAATCGGCAATGATCGTATGACTGGCGGTGCAGGCGCAGACACGTTCGTATTTGCGGGCAGCGTGAACACCGATGTTATCACCGATTTCCAAGCCGGAGTGGATCAGATTGATTTCACAGCTTATGGCCCGATTTCTGATGCCGATGCGATCGGGGTTGCAAGCCAAAGCGGAAACCATGTTGTGCTTGATCTGGGATCGAACGGTCAGGTGACGTTGCTGAACACTGATATCGGCGATCTGTCGTTGGATGATTTCATTTACATCCCGGACGATATTTTCACTGTCGGGTAAACCAGTCTCCATTGGATAGACAAAGGCCCGGCAGTGTCCGGGCCTTTTCAATTGGTGGGCATTGACGCAAAGCGATTTCGTTTTTGATTCAGACGGCAACATCATCCTGCCTCAAGTTCAGGACGTCTTGGGCCAAACAAGACCGGCTAAGGATTAGTAGCCGGGGAGAGTATCTTTGATCAGAGGCAAAACGGATGCCGCCAAAATGCCAACCCCTGCCCCAACTCCAAGACGGATTGTCAGCCCAGGAAACCGCGGCGCCGCTGCGCTGAGACAGCCGCAAACGACGGCATAAAAAACGAGTGTGATCGGATCCATAGGCAAACACTAACACATGGACCCGACATTTGCCGAGAGGCTTTAGTGCACAACAGCGTCTTGTGGAGGTTGTCGGTTCGATTTGCTGATACGATCCCCGACTAACAACCCATCATTGCCTGCCGAAACCGGGATTGTGTCTCCGTCTTTGACATCTCCGGCCAGCAGCATTTCTGCCAATGGATCCTGAAGCGCACGTTGAATCACACGTTTCAGGGGCCGTGCACCAAATACCGGATCGTACCCTTCATCAGCCAGCCATTTGCGCGCACCATCATCAAGCGCAAGGCTTATCTTGCGCGCCGCGAGCCGCTTGAGCAGCCGCGCCATCTGAATGTCCACAATCCCGTCCATGTCCCCGCGGGCAAGACGATCAAAGATCACCGTTTCATCCAATCGGTTCAGGAACTCAGGGCGGAAATGTGCCCGAACAGCATCCATAACATCGCGTTTGGCATCCACCGCGTCAGACCCTTCGGGCAATTGCGACAACGCCTGCGACCCAAGATTGGACGTCAGGATGATCAGCGTTTGCTTGAAATCCACCGTGCGGCCCTGTCCATCCGTCAACACCCCGTCATCGAGAACCTGCAACAGAACGTTGAACACGTCGGGATGGGCCTTTTCGACCTCATCAAACAGGATCACTTGATAGGGCCTGCGCCGCACGGCCTCGGTTAGGACACCGCCTTCGTCATAACCAACATAGCCCGGAGGCGCACCGATCAGACGAGCCACCGCATGTTTCTCCATGAATTCGGACATGTCGATGCGCACCATGGCGTTATCATCATCAAACAGAAAATCCGCGACTGCCTTGGTCAGTTCGGTCTTGCCGACGCCGGTGGGGCCAAGGAAAAGAAACGACCCAAGTGGGCGATTTTCATCGTTTAGCCCCGCACGTGCGCGGCGCACTGCATTGGACACGGCGCGTACCGCAGAATTCTGGCCGATGACACGTCTGTGCAACCCGTCTTCCATGCGGAGCAGTTTTTCACGTTCTCCTTCCAGCATTTTGGCGACAGGCACGCCTGTCCAACGTTCAACCACGCTGGCAATTTGTTCGGGTCGCACGGCTTCTTCGACCATCAGGTCGTTGTCATCCGCCTCCCCCAGCAGTTTTTCAAGTTCGGGAATAACACCGTATGAAAGTTCCCCCGCTTTGGCGAGATTGCCTTCCCGCTTCGCGATGTCGAGTTCCGCGCGCGCGCGATCCAATCGTTCGCCCAGATCGCGTGATCCTTCAAGACGGTCGCGTTCAGCCTGCCATTTCGCCGTCATGGACGCCGATTTTTCTTGGAGGTTGGACAATTCGCCTTCGAGCTTGTCGAGGCGGTCTTTACTGGCTTGATCATCTTCATTTCGCAGAGCTTCCGCTTCGATCTGAAGTTGAAGGACCTGACGATCAAGTGCGTCCAATTCTTCTGGTTTGCTGTCAACTTCCATGCGCAGACGGCTTGCTGCCTCGTCCACCAAATCAATCGCTTTATCGGGCAGGAAACGATCGGTGATATAACGATGCGACAGTGTGGCCGCGCTGACAAGCGCATTGTCAGAAATCCGGACACCGTGATGCAGTTCGTATTTTTCTTTGATGCCGCGCAGAATGCTCACCGTGTCTTCGACGGTAGGTTCCTGAATAACAAGCGGCTGGAAACGACGGGCAAGGGCTGCATCCTTTTCCACATATTTTCGGTACTCATCCAGAGTGGTCGCACCAATGCAGTGCAATTCACCCCGCGCCAACGCGGGTTTGATCAGGTTGGCCGCATCCATTGCGCCGTCGCCCTTACCCGCCCCAACAAGCGTGTGCATTTCATCGATGAACAGAATGACTTCGCCCGCAGCTTCTGTGACTTCGTTAAGAACAGCCTTGAGACGTTCTTCGAATTCACCGCGGTATTTCGCGCCCGCAATCAATGCGCCCATATCCAGAGATAGAAGCGATTTGTTCCGTAGGGATTCAGGGACATCACCATCCACAATCCGCAGGGCAAGCCCTTCGGCGATGGCTGTTTTGCCGACGCCGGGTTCCCCAATAAGAACGGGATTGTTTTTGGTGCGTCGCGACAACACCTGCATAGATCTGCGGATTTCTTCGTCACGTCCAATGATCGGATCGATGCGGCCTTCGCGCGCACGCGCCGTCAGGTCCATCGCGTATTTTTTAAGCGCGTCATACCCGTCTTCGGCGGACGCCGTATCAGCGGTGCGGCCTTTTCGGATATCATTTATCGCGGAATTCAGCGCTTGAGCTGTTACTTTACCAGCCTCTAACGCGTCTTTGGCTTTGGATTTCACCATGCACAGCGCCATAAGCAACCGTTCAACCGGAACAAAGCTATCGCCAGCCTTTTTGGCGAGCTTTTCAGCCTCAGCCAAGACCTTTCCTGTGATACCATCCATATAGGTCTGGGCCGCATCGCCGGACACTTTGGGCAGTTTGCCCAGTGCGATGTCGGTGGTTTGCTGAACGCGCGCCGCATCACCCCCGGATGCATTGATCAGATTGGCCGCGAGGCCTTGATCATCATCGAGCAGGGCCTTGAGCAAATGTTCCGGTGCAAGGCGTTGGTGGTTTTCGCGCATCGCTATGGTCTGGGCGGCCTGAATGAAACCGCGTGACCGCTCTGTGAACTTTTCAAGGTTCATGAGGTCTCTCCTTTTGTAAGCGCCCCGATAAATGCTGCCCGCTCATGCGGCACAGACTGTGTTGGGCCTTGTCGGGTATATGGGGCTTGGATCTGTTTGCTTCAAGGCTGGTTGCCGATTGTGAGGGGGTCGCCTAGAAGACATTCAACCATAGGAGAGCCCCATGCCCGATGACCGCCTGATTGTTGCCCTTGATGTTCCTGATGCGCTTGCTGGGCTTAAATTGGCGGAACAGCTTGGTGATGCGGTATCCTTCTATAAGATCGGATTGGGCATGCTGACAGGTGGTGGTTTGGCGCTGGCCAATGAATTGTCCGATGAACGCGGCAAACGCATATTTCTAGACATGAAACTTTTTGATATCGGCGCCACCGTCGAAGCCGCAGTGCGTGGGCTGGCGCGATTTGGACATGATTTTTTGACGGTGCATGGCGATCCCCATGTGGTGCGCGCAGCAGCGCAAACCAAAGGCGATATGAAAATCCTCGCTGTGACGATCCTGACGTCGCTGGATCGTGGTGATCTGGATGCATCGCTGATCAAGGACGGCGATATCACCGATCTGGTTCAAGAACGCGCTGGGCTTGCCCTGAGCAATGGTGCGGATGGCGTGATCGCATCCCCCCAAGAAGCCGCGCTGATCCGTGCCCTTCCCGAAGCGGAAGGTAAGCTAATTGTAACGCCTGGTGTTCGGCCTGCTGGAGCAGACCTTGGTGACCAAAAACGGGTTCTGACGCCCGCGCAGGCCATCGCGAATGGGGCAGATCATGTCGTCATCGGGCGTCCGATTTGGCAAAATCCACACCCAAAAGCCGCCGCAGAAGATGTTTTGGCAGAACTCCGCTCAGCCAAAGCGCGAACGCAGAACACCTAAAAACAAAGGCCTTAGGCGCACTATTCGTCAATTTGTTACATTTAATCACAGGGTTGAGGGAAAACGTGTGTTTTCTTCCCCTTAAAAGATTCCATGCTCATCCCCAGATGTTGTGTAGGCAAGAAAGCCAACCACAACGCCCAGACAAAGGGGATGAAAATGATCGAACTGAACAACATTCGCTACACAGGCCGTGCCTTCGAAGCCGCTGTGGTTCTACCCACCCAAAACGGGCCGCTGAATTTTGACTGCCGCGTCGATGGGCCTGCGACGTTGGATCCTGATCGGGTCAAACGCGCCCTTCTTGGCCACGCCGTGCGCCAACGGACCCGGTAAGGAGAGCAACTATGGCACAGATTTCGCTTGGGCATATCCGCTATAATCCCGTTACCGGGGCCTACGAAGCGCGCGTCGATATTGATCGCAAAGGGCGGACATACCGCTATCCCTGTTCCATTCAGGGCAACCTGATGATGGAAGACGATGCCGTGCGCCGTAGTTTGGCACACCAAGCAGTGCAGCTGTCACGCCGCGAAGGGGGCCTACACGCGGTCCGCTAGAAAATTAGGAATGTCTGTCACTGTCTCTGTTGATCCGAACTGTCCCTCGGATCGTTACTCCTCGTGATCAGACCAAACTGGCCCCGCCTTTTGTGCGGGGCCTTTTTTCATTCATTGATGTCGCGGTCCCAGATTTTGACCTGACCACGCCGGATGCCAAACATCTGACGCATTGCGATATAAGCAATCAACGACAGCACGGCAAAGATGACCAAAGACCACCACAACGACAGCCCAGCACCGACGCCAAGCCAAATCATACCCGCCATGAACCCGGCACCGACAGCAAACCCGAAGAATATCCAGCCGGGGATCAAGACCTCAGCAATCGCGAGTACAAGAGCGGCCGCCATCCAGACCCACGGCTGATTGAACCATTCCATTAGCCGCGGCCTTTCAACATTTTAAAGGCATCGCCAAACGCCTCAAGCGCATTAGCAGGCACGACAATCGTGTTGCTTCCCGCTGACGCACCAAGCGCATTGATCGATTCCACCTGCTTAAGCGCGACCTGATACTGCGCCGCTTCAAGCCCGTTTTCGGCAATCGCGACGGCAACGACTTGTGTTGCGTAGGCTTCGGCGTCTGCGGATACGCGGCGCGCCTTTGCGGCTTGTTCGGCAGAATACAATTCCGCATCGGCCTGCAATTCGACAGCACGTTTTTTGCCTTCGGCCTCTGTGACCTGCGCACGGCGTGCGCGTTCGGCGTTCAGCTGTTGCAACATCGCCGATCGCGTGGCCGCATCAAGGTTTACATCCAGAATTTCAGCGCGGGTCACTTCGATACCCCAATCATCGACCTGCGCCGCCAACTGATCTTGAATGGCTAGGATCAAACCTGTGCGGTTGGCCTGTACCTGATCCAGCTCCATCTTACCGATTTCGGATCGCACAATCCCTGCCACTGTTGTGGAAATCGCGCCGTCCACGTCACGGATACGGTAGACCGTCTTTTCGGGTTCAGTAATGCGATAAAACACAGATGTTTCAACCTGAACCAGAACGTTGTCTGATGTGATCGCATCCTGCCCCATCACCGGCAACTGGCGTTCCAGAATTGAGATTTTGTGTGCCACGCGGTCCAAGAACGGAATAATGAAATTAATGCCAGGCCCCAGAACAGCGTGCAAACGTCCAAAGCGTTCTACGACATATTTCTCGGATTGCGGGACAATCCGTACACCGATCAAAATACAGACAATGATAAACGCAGCGAGCAAGATCAGAACGATATTCCCCCCGATCAGGTCTGTGATAATCTGCTCAAAATCCATGTATGATCCCCCGGAATTACGGCTTTGTTCCTAAACTAGATAGGGTCCTGTCCAGTGTCGTGCAACCAAGCCGTCAGCCGCCCACGCAATGCAGGCACCAGATTCGGCATATTCGCAACATCGCCCAAAGGCCGCAGCGCCCACCGCTGACCTTCAGTCCCGAACCGAATTTGCGCGCGCGCAGCCAGCGGACATTGCACCACAAAAAACCAAGACAATTTCGCCGGATTCACCATCGCCGGAAAGGCTTTGGCCCACGTGATATCCGCCTGACAAATATTCAGCCCGAATTCTTCGTGCACTTCACGGCGCAGACATTCGAATGGTGTTTCACGCTCTTCGCGCCCACCCCCGGCAAAATCCCAATATCCCGGCCAGCGCACCGCACGATCGCGTTGATACAACAACACGTCTGGCCCAATAAAAATCGCGGCCTTTGCTCCGTGAAAATCCTGCGTCATGGAAAAACTCTACGCCTGACATCTTGGTCAATTCAACTGCCCCGATAGGGTCGGCTTGCCACGCGCTTTGACGCCACATATTTAACTGGAATGCCCGCACTTTGCCGCGCCTGTTTGCACACTTTTGAAAATGGCACCCGTTGCCCGGTGTGCCGAAGCCCGCGTGTGACGGCCCATCCCGAACTGTTTGACCTGACCATCGCCCATATGGATTGCGATGCTTTTTATGCCAGCGTGGAAAAACGCGACAATCCAGAGCTTGAGGGGAAGCCGGTGATCATTGGCGGTGGGCGGCGTGGAGTCGTATCCACATGCTGCTACATTGCGCGCATCAAAGGTGTGCGATCCGCAATGCCGATGTTTCAGGCCAACAAATTGTGCCCAGAGGCGGTCGTGGTGCGCGGACGGATGGATCGCTATGTTGAAGTGTCACGTCAAGTCCGCGCATTGATGGATGAACTGACCCCTATTGTGGAACCTTTGTCACTGGATGAAGCCTTTATGGACCTGAGCGGTACAGCGCGCTTACATGGTGCGCCGCCTGCTGTGATGCTGGCGCGTCTGACCAAACGGATGAAAGACGAAATCGGGATCACTGGGTCCATCGGCTTAAGCCACAACAAATTCTTAGCCAAGGTCGCATCTGATCTGGACAAGCCGCGTGGATTTTCTGTGATAGGCGCTGCAGAAACCACCGAATTTCTTCGCCCAAAGCCGGTTAAATTGATTTGGGGCATAGGCCCGGTCGCCCAACAAAGCCTAGAGGCCGCCGGAATTCGTACGTTTGATGATTTGCTGCGTTGGGACCGTCGCGATTTGCAAGACCGTTTTGGCGGCATGGGTGAGCGTCTTTATGCGCTGGCACGCGGCGAAGATGGACGCAAGATTTCGGTCCATACCCCTGTAAAGGGCCTCAGCAATGAAACCACGTTTCATGATGACACAAATGATCCCGATATTCTGGATGGCCACATTTGGCGCATGGCTGAAAAAGTATCGGCCCGCGCCAAAGCCAAAGACAAGGCCGGGCGCGTGGTGACCCTGAAACTAAAACGCGCGAACCACAAATCGTTGTCTAAGCGCCAATCTCTGCATCAACCGACCCAACTGGCAGACACGATCTATCGGTGCGCACGTGGTCTGTTTGATCAGGTCGGGGATCAAGGACCTTACCGCCTTCTTGGTGTGGGAATTTCCGAACTGGTCCCCGCAGGGGACGCCGACCGCGAAGGTGATTTATTGGATCCTAACGCCGGAAAACGCGCCGAAGCCGAACGCGCCGCCGATGCTATCCGCGAAAAATTTGGTAAAGATGCAATCGTCAAAGGCCGCGCGTTGCGATGATCATTCTGCCGCGACGCGTCGATCTGCGGGGCGGCCGATTTCTGCTAATTCAGCAATTACGCCATCAAGAACAGCTTTGAACGCCTTGAAATTGGCGTTCGGCTTGATCGTCGTTTCGTTCATGTAGATCGAACGATCGATTTCGATTTGAACGGCGTGATGGCGTCGCGACGGGCGGCCGTAATTCTGACAGATATACGCGCCTGCAAACGGCATATTGCGGGCGACCTTTAGGCCCGCGGCGGCAAAGGCTGCTTCAACGTGTTCGACAACGGAAGACGCAGCGGCAGCCCCAAACCGATCCCCCAACACAATATCCGGACGGGTTGCCCCCGGCGGGCCAACATTTTCCAACGCCTCGTGCGGCATGGAATGGCAATCGATTAGAATCGCTTCGCCGAATGTGCGATGTGCTTCATCCATGAGGGTCTGCAACATGTCATGATAAGGGCGCCACACATTTGAAATACGATCATGCGCTTCGGCAAGCGTGAGTTTCCCGCGATAAATAGCACGCCCATTTGATACCACCCGAGGAATGACACCAAGACCACTCGCGATGCGCGGATTGTGCGCAACACGGCGCACGCCTTCTATGACCGCTGGGTCCAATTCATCTGGGCCACGGTTGAGATCCAAATAAGCGCGAGGCGCTTGAGACAACAAAAGAGGCGCGCCATGATCCGGTGCGGTGCCAAACAGATCATCCACGAACGCATCTTCGGAAGATCGGACTTCGCGTTCGTTAAGGATCGCACGGCGTAAAAATGACGCAGGATATTTGCGTCCCGAATGGGGCGATGCAAACACGACAGATGTTGCGCGAACAGCTGGCCTGCGCAGCACAAAGCTCTGGTTGGTGGATTTCTGCGTCATGCTTGCCCCTTCGTAACCCTATCTAGCGCATTTTGCGCAATTACCAAAAGCCCTTGATCCGCCTTCCGACTCTTTATATAGACCGCGCAACCGACGCGCGCTTGCGCGTCCTATTCGTTTATGGGGCGTGCGGTTGGCAACGGAATGGATGATTAGCTCAGCGGTAGAGCACTTCGTTGACATCGAAGGGGTCACTGGTT
>CAYOSK010000060.1:0-14965 GCA_964406585.1 uncultured Octadecabacter sp.
CCAATCGCCACTCCGCACCGTGGGGCAGACTCATCGGTCGAAAACACGCCATACGGCAGGTTGTTGAGTGGGAACGGAGTCTCTGCGGAATTCGCGCTGGTCACCCAGCTTTTCATCAAAGTCATATGTCTACTTTCGCGCAAACCTGTTTGTCGGGAGACGCATCGGCAAATTGCCTAGGGTCGGCACACCCTTGCCTGCATTCAATGTGGCATCGTCAGGTGCGCGTTGGTTACACACCACCAAATCAAGTGGCACAGTGTCATGCGCCAAACCCCTAAGGTTCAGCGCAGCCCCTACGCGGTTGGATGTGGTTGAAGGCCAGTCGGAATAAAGCTTCATTTCTTGCCCGGCGTTCCGTCGAACTTCTTTTCCATATCCGCCCAGCAGTCGATGTAATCGTCCTGAAGTGGGGCTTCCTTGCCTGCAAATTCAGTCAGCATCTGTGGGAAACGGGTTTCGAACATGAATGACATCGTGTTGTCGAGTTTTTGCGCCTGAAGGTCTGCATTCGACGCACCTTCGAACGCATTGCGATCCGGCCCGTGTGGCAACATCATGTTGTGCAGGCTGATCCCGCCGGGGATGAACCCCTTGGGCTTGGCGTCGTATTGGCCATAAATGTTCCCCATGAGTTCGGACATGATGTTCTTGTGATACCACGGCGGGCGGAAGGTATCTTCCGCCACCAGCCAGCGTTCGCGGAACAGAACAAAATCAATATTCGCAGTGCCTTCCTGACCTGACGGCGCGGTCAAAACCGTAAAGATCGACGGATCGGGGTGGTCGAACAATACTGCGCCAACAGGGCAATAGGTGCGCAGATCGTATTTCATCGGCGCGTAGTTTCCGTGCCACGCCACAACGTCCAAAGGTGATTGGCCGATCTTGGTCATGTGAAAATCACCGCACCATTTCACGGTAACGGTGGAGGGCACTTCGCGGTCCTCAAAGGCAGCAACTGGCGCTTTGAAGTCTCGCGGATTGGCCATGCAATTTGCGCCGATTGGCCCACGCCCGGGCAGTTCGAACTTCTGACCGTAGTTTTCACAGACAAACCCGCGGCAAGGCCCCTCGAGAACCTCAACACGGTACACGAGCCCGCGCGGCAGTATGGCGATTTCTTTGGGGGCGACGTCGATGATCCCTAACTCGGTTGAAAACCGCAAACGTCCCTCTTGGGGCACCACCAACATCTCACTGTCGGCGGAAAAGAAGTAATCATCCACCATGGACTCTGTCACCAAATAAACATGCGTTGCCATGCCGACCTGCGTGTGCACATCCCCCGCCGTCGTCATCGTGCGCATACCCGTCAGCCATGTCAGTTTTTCGTCTGTATGGGGCAGCGGATCCCAACGGTATTGCCCAAGACTGGTCACAGCTGGCACAATATTGGGCGCGGATTTCCACAAAGGCACATCGATCTTTTCGTAGCGGTGCGAATGTTTAACGGAAGGGCGGATGCGATAACACCACGTGCGTTCGTTCTGATGCTTGGGGGCGGTGAAGGCCGTTCCCGATAACTGCTCACCATACAGCCCGTAATTGCATTTCTGCGGGCTGTTCATCCCCTGCGGCAATGCGTCCGGCAAAGCCTCCGTCTCAAAATCATTTCCAAAGCCGGGCATATATCCAGTATGTGGTCCGGCAAGCGAAGGTGCTTGGGTCATGCGGGTCGGGTAAAGGTCGGCAGCCATCAGGGAATCCTTGCAGTGCGTTCCTAATTCCTTAAAGGTTACGTTTGTAACTAACAACGGATTTCTTGCAAATGACGATGTCAAAACCCGAACCTGAAATGGGTGAATTCCTTCCATATCTGTTGTTTCAGGCCGGTGAATTGACCAGCCGTAATTTTCAAGAACATTACAGTGCTCGATATGGCATGTTGCGCACCGAATGGCGTGTGTTGTTCCACCTCGGGCAGGCAGGGGATCAAACCGCCAAACAGATTTGCGAAACCGCAGCCCTGCATAAGACCAAGATCAGCCGCGCCGTTAAAGCGCTTGAATCCAAACGGTTCTTATCGCGAAAGGCAAGCGAGACCGACCGCCGGAGCGAGATTTTGTCCCTGACCAAACAGGGCAAAGCGGCCTTTGCAGACCTGAGCATCGTCGCGTCAAACTATGACAAGACCTTCGCGCAAACGCTCGGCCCGCAGGATCATGAAAAGCTGGTTTCAACGCTGCAAAAGCTAATCATGATGTGCAAAGCGGGCGATTAGCCACTACCGCTCGACCGTCCCGTCTGCGCACCATCCGTTAAAAACGTCCAACGCCTTGTCAGGAAATTTCGCATCGTTGATGAGACAAGGAATCCGGAGGGCGGTCCCGGTGTCGGGCAGTGTGTTTTCTTGCGCCGTGCAAGCATCCAAAACCAGGACCGGTGGCCAACAAAATGGCCGCTTGGCCGTTTCGTCATTCTGGCAATGGAATGCTCCGCCTGCAAACCAGATCCGGTGGCATAGGAATATGCAATGCCTCTATGCGGTCTTCGATGCGCGTCAGCATAGGAACTCACCGTTCTTGTCGATAATTACGCCGCGACAAAACGATTACTCCGACGATGATGGCAGCACCAATCAGGTTGGGACCCCAAGCGAGGGGCCAATAACAGCCTATCCCGCCCAGCACCAAGAGAACCGCACTGACCGGACCAATCGGACCTTCGGCGTACCATTGGATCAACGCGTTCGTCGCGTAGATACCAAACAGGGCAAAGAACCCAATTTGCATAACTTGCGAAAAATCACCCCCAATGAGCGGTGTATAAGCAAACAGAAGAGGCACGACATAAAGCCCTTTTGCAATCTTCCAGCTTTCGAAACCCGTGGCCATAGGTTTTGATCCCGCGATACCAGCAGCGGTGAAGGCCGCCAAGCAAACGGGTGGTGTCACGTTGGAGTCTTGGCTGAGCCAGAAAATGATCAAGTGCGCGGTCAACAGAAACGTTGCAAGCATGGTTTGATCGACCAGAACAGGGCGAATTGTAACCGCAATTTCAAACGGAATGTTGCGCATCAATTCCCATGCTTCGGCCTTGGTCATACCGGCGGCCACTTGTCCGGCCAGCGGATGATCCACCAAGAAGAACAAACCGGACTTCGCTGGGTCCGAAATGCCCGCAATTAGCTGTTCAACGATGATCCCATCCGACAGAATACCCGCGAGCGCAGGAGCGGTCAGAATGGCAAGAATGATGTAGGCAGCCGTAACCGGAAGCCCCATGCCCAGAACCAAGGACGCCAATGCAATAAGGGCAATCGCCAGAACCAAGGACCCTTGCGACCACTGCGCGATCATTAATGAAAACCCGTTACCAACACCGCTTGTGACAATCGCGTTGTTCATAATGCCGATCGCTGTCAGCAAAATCGCTGTCATAATCGCGGAGCGGACACCGCTGGTCAGCGCATCTGCGATTTGGGTGGGGCCCATATTGACAGGCTTAAACGCGCCCGCCGTATCGAACCTGGCGATGATCGCCGTGACCCATGAGGTCACGATCACCGCGAGAATTGCCCAGCAGGCTGCATAAGCAGGCGTAACACCTGTCATCAAAAGCCATATCATCACGGCCAAAGGGATAACAAAGACAAGACCACCAGACACCAGCTTGCCGCGGTCAACCGTGAGGTCGATATCCGCGCCTGCATTATATTTCACAGCTTCGATCCGAACGATAAAAGCGACCGACAGAAAGTAGAGGATCGCAGGAACAATCGATACCGTAACGATCGTCCCATATGGAATACCTGTGTAGCTTGCCATAACGAAAGCACCGGCGCCCATGATCGGTGGCATCAACTGGCCGCCAGTGGAGGCCGCAGCCTCAACGCCTGCTGCGAACTTGGGTCGGAACCCATTGGCCTTCATCAAGGGGATCGTAATGACGCCGGTCGAAGCCGTGTTGGCAATTGCAGATCCTGAAATCGTTCCGGTTAATGCGGATGAAATTACAGCAACAAATGCAGCGCCACCTTTGATGCGCCCTGCAACAACCTTCGACAGTTCGATGACAAAGTTGCTCGCGCCAGAGACAACTAAGAAGCCGCCAAAAATCATAAATAAGGTGATATTCGCAACCGAGATTTGCGCGAGGATACCAAACATACCTTCATCGTTGTAAAGCGTCCGAAACAACACATCATCGAGCGGCAGACTCGCAGCGCGGAATACACCGGGCAACATCGTTCCCAAAAACAGAATATAGCTTAACGCCAAAGCAATGAGGATTGGAATGACCCAGCCCGCTACGCGACGCGATAAATCAATACACGCGAAGATCACCAACAGGCCGGCGGCCCAATCAATCGCGCGAAACTGCCAACCTTGGCCGGTCACGGCCAAAGACCGATCATACAATCCGGATTCAGAATAGGCGATCCAAAGCGCAGCGGCGGCGACGGCGAGCCCGTAGACAACATCAAACGTCCAAGCCCAAGTTTCGTTAGACCGTTTGCCCCATGGGCTGAACGTGATCGAAGCCAAAAACGCAAAGCCGCCAAAGTGTATCGTATTTTGCCACAAGCCCGGCTCTGTCAGATAGACGTTCGTGAGAACGTGCCATATGGCAAAAACAAGCGCGAAGATAAGCACCAATTGGCGCGGCCCCCATTTTCCCTCAGGCATGTAGAGCACATCATTGCGTGGATCTACTTGAGTATTTGAGGTGTCAGTCATGGGAAGTCTTTCTCTTCAAAAAGGAAAAGAGCCGCCGAAAGTCCGGCGGCTCTTCGATTACGTATCGATCCGATTACTGAGCGATCAAGTGATCAGGAATATCCAGACCCATTTCGCTGTAGTAACGTGCAGCACCCGGGTGCAACGGAGCAGGAAGACCAGCCATCGCTGCTTCGATGTTCATCGCGTTTGTTGCAGGGTGAATAGACTGCAAGAATGTCAGGTTTTCGTACATCGTTTTTGTAAGAAGATAGACATGCTCTTCGTCAACATCAGCGTTTACCGCCAAGAAGTTAGGCTGAGCGATTGTGTTAACATCAGCTTCCTGGCCAGGGTATGTGCCTGCTTCGATTGTGTACGGAACCCAAAGGTTACGGCCACCGTCCATTGCAGCGCCTTCTTCGGCTGTCACGTCGAGGATGGTGAAGCCACCTTCGTTGGACGCCATCAAACGTGTGATCGCGCCTGTTGGGGGACCAGATGGCATGCCCGCCGCAACAACCTGACCGTTTGCAAGTGCATCAGCGGTTGGGCCGTAGCCGGCTGAAACGTTTGTGAAATCGTCCAGCGCAAGGCCAAGGCCCGACAAAAGAACAGTGTTGGAACCGATTGTGCCGGAGTTGTCACGACCCATGCCCACAGACTGACCTGTCAAAGCAGAAAGATCAGCAACAGTACCAGATGTCGCAAGTTCGGTTGGAACAACGAACTGCTCAACGTTCTGCCACAGCATTGTAACTGAACGCAGGTTTGTCTGAGGCTCCGTGATCGGACCAGTGCCATTCACGGCATACGAACCGAACAGACCCTGAAGAATAGCGAAATCAGCCGTGCCAGCGGACAGCGCCTGAACGTTCGCGCCAGAACCAGCAGAGTTGACCGCAGTCAAAGAAAAATCTTCGCTTGGCAGCAAACGAACCTTGGACAAGGTGGAAATCGCTGTGCCAACGGGGTGGTATGTACCACCAGTAGACGCTGTATTCAAAACGTAGTCGGTGCTTTCAGCATAAACGCTGTTTGCCGCGACGAGGGATGCGCCCAGAACGAGCGCCTTAAACATTTTCATTTTTGAATTCCTCCCAGAATCATCTTCCGCGTGCTCGCGGAGTGGTGGGATACTGTAACATTGAATATCCTTTCGAAATGTTTAAATCCGCAAGGCTTGCAGCGGTGCCCCTGCGGATTTCCGCAGGGGTGTCATACAGGCGATTATAGCCGCATATTATATCACTCAAAGATAGGTTCAGCAGGCGAAGACTCTGTCCAGAAGCTGACTTTGAAAATGCACGAAGCAAACGAGCCATCGCAAGTGGGGCGCCCGAAAGTGCAGGGAGTGATTTGCAAAAAAATTCAAACATTCCAGCATTCGCTGGACCAAAATTTCTGATTTGATCAATGGCTTTGCACGGTTCTAATTGCGCAAAGGCAAGAAACCGCACATTTATACGGTTCTGTTTTTGCAATCTGGGTTCGAACCGATCGCATCTTAGACGCTGCGATGATCAGCGAAGGTGCACTTCGTACTTGTCTTAAGACACAACGTCGACACCGCTGTCCAAGACTTGTGGCTTGCCTCAAAATGCAACCGGTTGCAAAAAATCCCATCCCTATTAGACTGAGGCCCGAATCAAGGGGGTTTCTGCACATGCTTGCGTTCGGTCTGAACCATAAAACCATGCCTTTCGACGCCACAGCTTCGGTGCTGGATGCTGCGTGTGAAATGGGCTGTGCTGGCGTGGAGCTACGAAATGATTTGGCGCGGCCCCTGTTTGATGGGCAACCACCGACGGTTATCCGTGATGCGGCGCAGCGCAAGCAATTGCGAATTTTGGCATTGGCAGAAGTCTACGGTTTCAATGAGAACAGCGCCGCAACATGTCAGAAGGTTTTGGACCTTATCGACTTAGCGCAAGGATGTGGCGCCGAAGCGATCGCGTTGATCCCGCGCATAGAAACAGCCCCTGTCGCGCGGGATGTTCAGCGACGTCTTCTCAAAGCTTCGCTTTTGGCTTTGCAGCCGAGTTTTGAACACTCTGGGATAATTGGGTTGATCGAACCCTTGGGGTTTTCCAATAGCACCCTTCGTTTCAAAGCGGACGTCAAAGCGGTGTTTGACGATATCGCAAACCCGTCTTGTTTCGCGCTCATTCACGATACGTTTCATCACGCACTTTCGGGTGAAACTGATGTTTTCGCAAATGAAACGCGGATTGTGCATATCTCGGGCGTGACGGACCCAACTGTGAAATTTGCGGACATGACAGACGCCTATCGCGGGCTTGTTGATGGCCAAGACCGTCTTGCAAACGTTCAACAAATTTCTGATCTGCGTGCGCAAGGCTACGATGGCCCATTTTCTTTTGAGGTCTTTTCCCCGGACGTTCACGCGCTGGCAGACCCGATCAATCATATCACAGCATCTACGAAATTCATAACTGCTCAACTGGCCGAAAGGGAGACATGAGGAGGCATGAAGTGAACGCCCTTTGGAAAAAGGGCCCCGGAAATGAAACCGTGTGCCGGGCACGACTTTGGGAGGAAACCAATATGAAAAAACTAATCTTAACCGTAGGCCTGACCGCGCTGATGGGAACTTCGGCGATGGCACAGCAAATCGGCGTGTCTGTTGCACGATTTGATGACAACGGGCTGACCGTTATGCGCAACGGCATGACCGCGTTTGACGAAGCGAACGATGGTGTAAGCCTGCAAATCGAAGACGCGACAGATGATGTGGCCAAGCAGCTTGACCAGATCAACAACTTCATTGCATCCGGTGTTGACGCGATCATTGTGAACGCAGTTGATACAAACGCAACCGAAGCAATGTCCAACGCAGCCGCAGCGGCAGGTGTCCCACTGGTCTACGTTAACCGTCAGCCGATCAACATGGACACATTGCCTGAAGGTCAGGCATTCGTTGCATCCAACGAAATCGAATCCGGCACATTGGCCGCGTTCCAGATGTGCCGTCAGCTGCGCGCAGAAGGCAAATCCGGCGGCGCAACAGCCTATATGCTGATGGGTCAGCTGTCGAACCAAGCTGCCGTTCAGCGTTCTAAAGATTTCCATGACGTTATCGGCATGGATATGTGTAACTTTATCACGCTGATCGATGAGCAGACGGCAAACTGGTCTCGTGATGAAGCAAACGACTTGATGACAAACTGGATTTCTTCTGGTGAGCCGTTTGACGCTGTGTTCGGCAACAACGACGAAATGGCCTTGGGCGCAATTCAGGCTATGAAGGCGGCTGGAATTTCAATGGACGACGTTGTCGTTGGTGGTGTTGACGCAACATCTGACGCGCTGTTGTCCATGCAAGCCGGCGAAATGGACGTCACTGTATTCCAGGATCTTGCAGGTCAGGGCGCAGGGTCAATTGAAACGGCGATTGCACTGGTAAATGGTGAAGACGTTGACCAGACGGTGTTCATCCCATTCAAGCTCGTGACACCTGATAACATCGGTGACTTTCTTCAGTAATCTGTTTTGACAGGTTTAGACCGCGTGCGGGGCAACATAGGTTGCCCCGCGCCCCAAAAAAATTCGCCCGATCAACAAGGAGAACAGACTGATGTCTGACGCAAGCGAAGGCACTGGCGGCCTCACGTACGACAAATCGAAACGCCATTGGCCAAACGAGCTGAACGTTTTTGCAGCCCTTGTGTTGATTGTGATCATCTTCGAAATTCTCGGCGCAATTTTTATGCAACAAAGTCTGCTTTTCGATACCCGCGATCGTTTTGACAGCATCTTCAACGAAGCACGTCTTCGGATCATTATTATTCAAGTCGCCATCATCGGCATCATCGCGATTGGAGTGACTCAAGTCATCATTACAGCGGGGATCGATCTGTCATCAGGATCGGTTGTTGGCGCAACAGCAATGATCGCGATGAGCTTTGCGCAGGTTGCCGAAGTCAATGGCGGCCCAAACCCAAAGGCGATTTTCGGCGAATGGGCCTTGGATCTGCCGGTTGTTATCCCCGTTTTGGTTGGGCTGGCTGTTGGTATGATTGCGGGCATCATCAACGGGCTGCTGATCGCCTATTCCCGCATACCACCCTTTATCGCCACGCTGGGCATGATGCTGTTTGCACGGGGCGTTGCGCAGTGGTGGTCGCTGGGCAATCCAGTATCGTTCCCGACAGAAGGCTATGCAAAAATTGGCGCGGGCATGATGCCGGTGATTATCTTTCTATCGCTTGCGGTGCTGTTCCATTTCATCATGAACTACACGGTCTACGGCAAACACACCTACGCGATTGGTTCAAACGAGGCCGCGGCGCGCATGTCAGGCATCAATGTGCCGCGTCACCTTGTGTTGGTCTATCTTATCGCCGGCGGGTTGGCCGGCCTTGCGGCTGTGATCCTGACATCCAAGAATCTGACTGCACAATCCGGAATGGGTCTTTCTTACGAACTCGAAGCGATCGCAATGGCCGTCATCGGAGGCGTGTCCTTATTTGGTGGGCGTGGTTCGATCATCGGCACGGTCATCGGAGCGCTGATCATCGGCGTAATCACATCCGGTTTCACGTTCTTGCGTCTTGGCGCCTATTACCAAGAAATGGTTCTGGGTATGATCATCGTTGGCGCGGTCGCGCTGGATCAATGGCAACAAAAACGCGCGCAGGCGCGCGCCTAGGGAGGGCAGAGAGATGTCAGATTATATTCTGGAAACCCATGGCCTGACCAAACACTACGGCGGGGTTCATGCGCTGGTGGACGCGGACTTTTCGCTTCGGCATGGCGAACACGTCGCGATCATGGGCGACAACGGCGCGGGCAAATCCACGTTTGTGCGCCAGATCACGGGTGTCGAACAGCGCACCCGTGGAACCGTGACATTTGATGGGGACGAAGTGAACTTCGCGGGCCCTTTGGATGCACGCGAAGCCGGGATCGAAACAGTGTTCCAAACGCTTGCGCTCGCGGATCATCTGAACGTGCCAGACAATTTGTTTTTGGGGCGTGAAAAAACGAAATGGAACTGGCTCGGACCGTTCCGGCGGCTGGACTACAAAGCCATGCGCGACGACACTATGGCTGGCCTTGTGAAGACCGGCGTCAAGATCCCGAACATCAAAAATTCGATCCAAAACATGTCTGGGGGCCAACGCCAATGCGTTGCCATCGCGCGCACCGCAACGTTTGCTTCCAAATTAACGATCATGGATGAACCAACTGCTGCGCTGGGTGTGCAAGAAACGGCACAGGTCGAAAATATCATCCGAACGCTCAAGGAACAGGGCGAAAGTCTGATCCTCGTGTCGCACAATATGCGGCAGGTGTTCGACTTGGTGGACCGGATCGTTGTTTTTCGACGCGGTCGCATTTGTGCAAATCTTGACATCAAGAACAACGATCTTACGGGCGAAGACGTCGTGAGCTACATAACAGGCGCAAAAACTGGCGTTGAATACGAAGGGGTCGCATGAGAAAACTCATCGATCTTCACCACCCGTTCT
The DNA here is from genome assembly GCA_964406585.1 of uncultured Octadecabacter sp. Taxonomy (GTDB): domain Bacteria; phylum Pseudomonadota; class Alphaproteobacteria; order Rhodobacterales; family Rhodobacteraceae; genus Octadecabacter. The sequence goes on from CAYOSK010000060.1 coordinate 10,157, forward strand.
TCGCCCCCATCTGGGTCCGGTTTGCTGTTGTGATAATCTTACTGGTGTGGGGCCTGTTCGAACTTAGCACAGGGGCTGTCTTATGGGCCGTGGTCTTCATTGGAATTGGCGTGATATGCGCGTGGCGTTTTGCGACGATTGACTATAGCGCAATTTCCGATGACTAGAGCAATATGGCATTCACACTCAAAGACGTAGCAGAGCTGGCAGGTGTTTCGCGGTCTGCAGTTTCGCGGACATTTACCGAAGGCGCCTCGGTGTCGGCAAAGACCCGCGACAAGGTCATGGCGGCAGCAAAAGAACTAGGATACAGCCCCAACGCGCTGGCATCATCCTTAACCACGGGCCGCACCAAGATGATCGGTTTGGTGTCCAATAATTTTCATAATCCAATTTTCCTGGAAGTGTTCGATCTTTTCACTCGTGGTCTACATGACCTGGATTTGCGCCCTCTTTTGGTGAACCTAACAGACGAAACCGATCCAGAGGCTTCGGTGCGGATGATGCGCCAGTATTCGGTAGACGGCGTGATTGTCGCGTCATCCACCCTGCCCCATGATTTTGCACTGGCATTTCGAAATGCAGGCGTTCCAGTCGTTCATTCGTTTGGTCGTCAAACAGCCGATCCAGCAGTCGATGTTTTGGGGATTGATAATATTGCTGCGGGCAAACTGGCGGCGCGTACGCTGATTGAACGTGGCTACACAGAAATCGGGTTCTTGGGGGGGCCCGCCGCAGCGACATCAACAATTGATCGTAAAACTGGATTTATGTCCGAGATCGGCAAACACGCCGAAATCTCGGCGACAGCCAGTTTCGCAAGCGCCTATTCTTTTGATGCGGGCCGCGCCGAGATGTCCCGACTTTTACAATCAAAACCGGCGCAGGCCTATTTCTGCGGGGATGATGTTTTGTCTATTGGGGCGATGTCAGCGTTGCAATCTGCGGACCTGAATGTGCCTGACGACGTGGGCATTATCGGGTTGAACGACATGGAAATGGCCAGTTGGGAAAACATCAACCTGACGACAATCCACAATCCGGTGGCTGAAATCATCACGGCGTCCATCGCCCGTGTTGCCGAGCTTGTCGCCGATCCAGCCCTAAAGCCGACAGCGCGTCTTTTTGATGGTTCTGTCGTGGAACGCGCCACCCTGCGGACCGTTTAGGCGCCCGAAAAAACCGGGCGCCCAAATGCTATCGAAACATCGGTGGCCGCGCATCGAGCCATGCACCGTTTTGTTTGCCAGACTCCGCGACAGCGACAACCGCCGCCATCGAGCGCAACCCGTCTTCAGCCCGCGGAAACAAATTTGCGGCACGATCCATAACGCGGTCTTCTTTGCGCGCGTGGATGGCTTCGGCCAGATCGGTGTAGATATTGGCAAAGGCCAAAGGCATGCCTTCCGCATGGCCAATGGTGACACGACTGGTCCGATCTGCTTCGGGCGACAGATCCGCCTCTCCGCGTTCGATCACCTGTAAACGTTCCCCAAGTGGCATGTAATAAAGCTGATTGGGATGTTCCTGGGTCCAACGCAAACCACCGGTCTCCCCGAATACTTGAATGCCCAAACCATGTTGACGCCCAATCGCGATAGATGATGTCCAAAGCCGACCAACGACACCTCCGTCCATGCGGAAATTAACCATCGCATCATCTTCAAGCGTGCGCACATCAATGCATGACACACAATCCGCAGAAAGCGTCGTGACTTCTTGGCCCGTTACAAAGCTCGCCATATGCAGCGCGTGAATGCCGCAATCCGCAAACTGTGCAGACACGCCGGCTTGTGCTGGATCATAACGCCACCGCACACGGGGGTTGTCGGCATCCGTTGCATCTGCGTGGTGGCCATGCGCAAATTCAGCATTCACGAGGCGCACCTTTCCAATGTCACCGCGGGCAATCATAGCGCGCATATGCCGAACCAAAGAATAGCCGGAATACCCATAGTTCACCGCACAGATATTGCCGGTTTTGCTGGCGATCTCGACGATTTCCTGTCCCTCTTCAACCGTCATCGTCATGGGCTTTTCGCACAGGACATGAAAACCAGCTTCAAGGAACGCCTTCGTTATTTCGAAATGAGTAGAGTTCGGTGTCGCAACTGTTACCAAATCAATGCCGTCTTCATGTTTGCGTTCGCCGTCCAGCATGTCTTGCCACGACCCGTAAGCACGATCCCCAAGCCCAAGCCGTTGACCGTATTCAATACCTTGTTCGGGGCGATGATCCAGCGCCCCTGCTGCAAATTCAAACAACCCGTCAAGCCCGGCGCCCAAGCGATGGGCGGGTCCAATCTGGCTGCCCTCACCTCCGCCAATCATACCCCATTTCAATTTTGCCATTCTTCAAGCTCCTTCAAAACCGATTGACCGCAAATACGCGCGGTTTAAGCGGGCGTCATCAATCGGCGACGTATCACCCTCTGGGTCGCAATCTTGTTCAACTGTGCACCAACCCGAAAACCCACTTTCTACGAGCTTTTGCCGCACGGCTGCGAAATCAACGTCCCCGTCACCTAGATTGCAGAAAATTCCCTGCCCACAGGCGTCATAAAAATCTGTTCGATTGGCAACGACCTGCGCTTTCACTTTTGGATCGATATCTTTGAAATGCATATAGCTAATACGGTCGATATTGCGCGACATGAACGCGACCGGATCAAACCCGGCATAAGAATGGTGGCCTGTGTCGAAACAGATTTTCAGAATCGTTTCGTCAACTTCGGACAACAGACGGTCTAGTTCAGGTTCAAAATCCATGAACCCACCTGCATGGGCGTGGATACCGACCGTCAAACCATAATCTTCCGCCCCCATCTTAGCGATCTTCGCGATCTTGTCGCGGTAGGAAACCCATTCGGCTTTGTCCATTTGCTCGGCCTCGTTTGCCCGGCCAGCGGTGGGGGCGCGACGTGGCGAAATGCTGTCGATCAGAACCAAATGTTCGGCACCATGCGCGTTCAGCGCTTTACACGTTCGCACGGCACCGTCCATCACATCATCCCATGCGTCGGGATCATGGAACGGTCGAAACACCACGCCACCAACCAATGTTTGGCCGAATTCTTCTAAAGCGTCCGACAATATGGCAGGGTCTTCAGGCATAAATCCTACGGGCCCAAGTTCGATGCCCGTGAAACCCGCGTCTGCGTTTTCTTGCAGAACTTTGCGCCAGTTGGGGTTGCGCGGGTCATCCGCAAACTCGACCCCCCAAGAACACGGGGCGTTGCCAATCTTGATCATGTTCAGAACCTTTTTGCTTAGAAATCTTTGACGTCAACCCATGAACCTGAGCGGGCTGACGCGAGTGCTGCGGTCACAACGCGGTTCACTTCCATGCCTTCTGCGAAAGTGGGCCAGATGTTGCGTTGCTCGTGGATGGCCCGCAAAAAATCGCGGGCTTCGATGATGATCTGGTCCTGATACCCCGTCCCGTGGCCCGGGCCTTGGCAAAAGGGCAGATAATCAGGGTGGTCTGGGCCAGTCAAAATCTTACGAAATCCTCGTTCGGCTTCCGGGCCGTCCATCGTGTACAAATGCAGGGCGTTCTGATCTTCTTGATCAAAACGGATCGCCCCCTTTGTGCCATGAATTTCATAGGCGTAGCCCATTTTCCGGCCTGTCGCCACACGGCTAAAGAACAGATGCCCCTGCGCACCATTCTCGAAACGGCACATCATTTGCGCTTGGTCATCGTTGTCTACGGTGCCACCCGGGCGGGTTTTGTGTACGGTTTCGACCGTTGCATTCAAACTGACAATTGGCCCGACCAGCGCACGCGCTGCGTTGATCATATGGGGCGCGAGGTCGCCCATTGTTCCGTTGCCTTCACCTGTCGTGCGCCAAGTCGCGGGCAAGGCCGCATCGGCTAAGAAATCTTCGGTATGTTCGCCGCGAAACCACGTGACATCCCCGATCCGCCCTTGGGCAACCAATTGGCGCGCGAACTGCGATGCCGGCGTGCGAATATAGTTGAAACCCGTCATATGTATGGCATCTGATGCTTCCGCAGCCGCCAGCATCGCGCGGCTGTCATCCAGCGACGCCCCAAGCGGTTTTTCACAAAATACACTTTTGCCCAGTGCAAACGCCGCTTGCGCAATCTCGCGGTGCGTTGCTTGAGGGGATGCAATGACGATCGCGTCAACCCGATCATCTGAAACCAAAGCCCGCCAATCATGGGTCGCGCGGTTGAAACCATAAGCCGCGCGGTAGCGTTCAGCAGAGGTAGGCGACGCGGCGCAGATCATCTCAAGCACCGGGCGCAAAGGAGTATCGAAAACACCGCCAACTGCTGCATAGGCGACCGAATGCGCCTTGCCCATATACCCGCCGCCAATCAGACCTATCCCTATCTTTGCCACTTTTTCCCTCTCCCACAAGAATCTCATTGCAACCGGTTGCAAAACGGCTATCTTTGATTGGGGGCGCAGGTCAATAGACTTTTGTTGCGTACCATATGTAAACTTTAGGGGGGAGCCACGGTGAAGACATTAGACCAAACCGTCACACTGACAACAGCGCAAGCGATCGTGCGGTTCCTTGCTGCGCAATTCATCGATATCGATGGCAAAGAAATACGCCTGTGCGGCGGCGGTTTTGGGATTTTCGGGCACGGCAATGTGACCTGCCTTGGCGAAGCATTGCATGACCATAAAGACGTGCTGCCGCTGTATCGGGGGCAAAACGAACAAGGCATGGGGTTTGCTGCGGCAGCCTATGCAAAGGCACATTTGCGCCGACGATTTATGTTTTGCACCGCAAGCGCAGGGCCCGGTACGGCAAACCTCCTGACCAGCG
>CAYOSK010000061.1:0-14941 GCA_964406585.1 uncultured Octadecabacter sp.
CGCCGGACATGGTAAACGCCTCTCGCGACCAATCGCAGGACGCGCCAAGGCGTTTGAGCTGGTTGATGATGGTGCCGCCGGATTGTTTTTTCCAATCCCAGATTTTCGCGGTGAAATCTTCGCGCGACATATCCGTGCGTTTCTGGTTGGACGTCTTGGCCATTTCGCGTTCGACAACCATCTGCGTGGCGATGCCCGCATGGTCCGTGCCCGGTTGCCACAGCGTGTCAAACCCGCGCATCCGGTGCCAGCGTACCAGAATATCCTGCAACGTGTTGTTGAACGCGTGGCCCATGTGCAGAACGCCCGTCACATTGGGCGGCGGAATCATCACGCAATAGGTGTCTGAACGGGTCGCGTTTGCGCCTGCTTTGAATGCATCGGCGGACAGCCAGCGATCCGTAATGCGGGCCTCGGCCTCGTGTGCGTCGAATTTCTTTTCCATGCCCATGGTTTTGGTCCTTTGTTCAACAGGCCTGACATAGCGGGGGCGCGCGCAAAGGAAAAGGCGGATCATGGCGAAGGCGCACCGAATGGGATGTTTATGTGTTCGGGGTAACCCGTCCGTGTTTGGACTGGACGCGGGCGTGCAGAGGTCTAGGGTCTGCCCAAACAAACACGGAGCGCACAATGGAAAAGTTTGGCAAATCCCAATCGGTCACGCGGGTGGAAGATGTCCGGTTTTTAACGGGCGCGGGGCGGTATGTGGATGACATCGCGCCAAAGGATGCATTGCGCGTCTTTGTCGTGCGATCCAACGTTGCACATGGGGTGATTTCTGAGCTGAATGTTGATGACGCGCGCGCTGCTGACGGCGTGGCCTTGGTTTTGACGCTGGCGGATCTGGAAGATGCGGGATTGAACGTCGGCATGGGGGCAACAGTGGTGACGAACCGCGATGGCACCAAGGGCGCGGCCCCTGAGCGGCCTTTGTTAGCGCGCGACCGCGTGCGGTTTGTCGGAGAAGCGGTGGCGTTCATCGTTGCGGACACATTGGCGCAGGCCCGGGATGCAGCGGAATTGATCGAATTGGATATCGATGATCTCGACGCCCACGTCGCTGTCGCGGCGGGCGGTGCGGCGTTACACGGCGGATCACCGGACAACATCGCGTTTGATTGGGGGCTTGGGGACGAAGGCGCGGTGGATGCTGCGTTGGCCGGTGCAGCCCATGTGATCGAGGTGCCTGTTGATGACAATCGCATCATCGTCAATTCGATGGAACCGCGGGGCTGTTATGCTGAACCAGATGGGGATCGTCTGCATGTCAGTGTGAACGGGCAGGGCGTTTGGGGCACGCGCGACAACGTGGCCAAACTCTTGGGGTTGGAGACATCCGAGGTGCGTGTCACGACACCTGATGTGGGTGGTGGGTTCGGCATGAAGGCGATGGAATACCCCGAAACGCTCCTATGTGCTTATGCGGCGCGGCGATTGAACCGCGCAGTTGCCTGGATGTCGGACCGATCCGAAGCGATGTTGAGCGATAATGCAGGCCGCGATTTATACAGCACCGCCACGCTGGGGTTTGACGCCGATCACCGCTTGGTCGCCTATAAGGTTGATACGGTTGCAAACATGGGGGCCTATAATTCGCAATACGCCCAGCCAATTCAGACAGAGCTGTTTAGCAAGGTGCTGCCCGGGGTCTATGACATCCAGACAGTGTTTATGCGGTGCGTCGGGGTTTATACGAACACCACGCAGGTCGACGCTTACCGTGGCGCCGGTCGCCCTGAGGCGATTTACGTCTTGGAACGGTCAATGGATGCTGCCGCGCGCCAATTGGGTGTCGATCCATGGGCGTTGCGACAGCGCAATTTTATCCGCGCCGATCAATTCCCGTACACATCTGCCACAGGCCAACCCTATGACGTTGGTGATTTCGAACGTGTTTTGGCTCGTGTATCCGTTGAAGCGGACCGCGATGGGTTTGCCGCCCGCCGCGCGGCATCTGCTGCCAAAGGCAAGCTGCGCGGTCTGGGGCTGTGTTATTACATTGAAAGCATTCTGGGCAATCCTGCTGAAACCACGCGCGTGGATTTCAACGACGGCGGAAAGGTTTCGATTTTTGTAGGCACACAGAGCAACGGGCAAGGGCACGAAACAGTGTTTGCCCAGTTTCTTGCGGATCAAACCGGCATTCCTGCGGATCAGATCACGGTTGTGCAAGGCGACAGTGACTTAATTGCGACGGGGGGTGGTACGGGCGGGTCACGGTCTGTGACAGTTCAGAACACCGCGACACTGGCAACAGTTGATGCGATCAAGGGCGGGTTTTCCGCGTTCTTGGCAGACCAAGAAGGCGTCCCCGTCACGGATGTTTCGTTTGATGATGAACGGTTTCGCATTGCGGGGTCCAATCTGACACCTACCATGATTGATGTGGCCGATTTGGCGCGCGCGGCGGGGCGCGATGATCTGTTAAGCGTGTCAAAGCGGATCAAGCTGGACCAGCGTAGTTTTCCAAATGGCGCGCATGTTACAGAGGTTGAGATTGATCCTGAAACCGGCGTTGTCACCGTTGAGCGATACACCGTGATTGATGATTTTGGTAACCTTATCAATCCGATGTTGGCCGAAGGTCAGGTTCACGGCGGCGTTGTTCAGGGCATTGGTCAGGCGCTGAGCGAACGGGTTGTTTATGACGAAGACGGCCAGTTGCTCACTGCTTCGTTTATGGACTACGGCATGCCGCGGGCGGATGATGTCCCCATGATGTATTTTGACACAGAAGCGACACCAAGCCTTTATAACCCGATGGGCATGAAGGGCTGCGGCGAAGCAGGCACCGTTGGTGCATTGGCCGCTGTGACGAACGCGGTGCAAGATGCGGTCTGGGATCTTGGCGTGCGCGATGTGCAAATGCCGTTCACGCCGCACCGTGTTTGGCAGATGCTGAAAAAGGTGAAGAAGGATCAGCCGGGTGCCGCTGCCTAATTGGATTGCCGCCCTATTGGGGCGTAGGCCCCGCGCGGAAACGGTGCGGGCCCGTCAACGAGGTCCAGCGTACCATGTGGTCATTCTGGATGGGACAATGTCCAGTTTACGCGCTGGCCATGAAACCCATGCAGGGCAGTTGTATAAGCTCCTGAGCGAGGCCGGAGTTGGTGCCAACCTAACGGTATATTATGAACCTGGAATTCAATGGCATGGTTGGCGAGGCACCTTTGATGTGATGCAAGGCCGTGGCATAAACCGGCAAATCAAACGCGCCTACGGTGTGCTGGCCTCACGGTATCGCCCCGGTGATCAGATCATTCTGGCAGGGTATTCGCGAGGCGCTTATGCCGTGCGGTCGCTTGCCGGGGTCATTGATCTGTTGGGGCTGGTGCATGCAGACCATGCGACCGAACGGAACGTGCAACTTGCTTATCGTCACTATCGACGAGGGGGGCGCGGGCGTGCAGCAGAAGCGTTTCGCAATCGGTTTTGCCATGACGCCGTAGAAATCGAAGCGGTTGCCGTTTGGGATACCGTCAAAGCATTAGGGGTGCGGTTGCCGATCCTTTGGCGCTGGTCAGACGTGAAGCATAAATTTCACAATCATGCGCTGGGTGAGTCCGTAAAGAACGGATTTCATGCGCTGGCGTTGGACGAGGCCCGCCAGGCATACACACCGGTTCTGTGGTCTTGTCCGCCGGGGTGGACGGGTCACATGGAACAGGTGTGGTTTCGCGGGACCCATGGCGATGTCGGCGGGCAAATTCACGGGTATGAACCCGCGCGCCCCTTGGCAAATTTTTCACTGGTTTGGATGTTGGATCGGCTTGAGGCCTGCGGATTGCCATTGCCTGATGGACACACAGCGCGGTTCCCGACAGATGCACAGGCCCCGTCCATGGGCAAATGGCGGGGGTGGTCCAAACTGTTTTTGACGCGCCGCGCACGTGTAGTTGGCCGCGATCCATCTGAAAGGATCCACGAAAGTGTTCCTGTGCGCGATTATGATCTGACCAAACACGCGCTATCGAATTGAATACGCCGAGACGGGGTCATGCCGCGGGGCGTTAAGCCACGTGCTGCAACCGCGTTTGCGGCGTGATGCCAAGTGCATGGCAAATATCACGTGTCAGTTCGGGTTTGTTGAGGGTGTAGAAGTGCAAATGATCCACGCCTTCGGCACATAATTCATCGCACAGCTCGGTGGCATGCGCGGTGGCCAAAAGATCTGTCGTGCCATCGCGGGTGGCGTTTGTGAATGCATCCGTCAGAACCTGTGGGATCGACGCGCCGCACCGTGCCGCGAACGCCTGAACCCCGGCCCAGTTTTCGACCGGCAAGATTCCGGGCAGAATTGGTGCGTTTATCCCCGCATCGGCGCAGGCATCGCGGAACCGCAAAAACGTGTCCGATTCAAAGAAGAACTGCGTGATAGCACGGGTCGCCCCCGCGTCGAGTTTGGCCTTAAGGTGGTCAATGCAGGCGGCCTGATTTTTGGCGTCGGGATGGGTTTCCGGATAGGCGCCTACGGTCACATCAAACCCTTTGTCCACCAAGGTTTGCGTCAGTTCAATTGCCCCTGAAAATCCGTCCGCTTGGGGCGCGAACCCATCGCTGCCCTTTGGGGGATCGCCGCGCAATGCAACGATGTGCGAAACGCCAGCGGCCTTATAGGCATCTGCAATCGCAAGCGTCTGTGCGCGCGTAGCGTCCACGCATGTCAGATGTGCGGCTACGTTCAGATCGGTTGTTTTCACAATTGCATCCACGGCGTCATGAGTCAGTTGGCGGGTAGTTCCGCCCGCGCCATAGGTCACAGATACGAATTGCGGCATCATCGGCGCGAGGGTGTTCAAACATTCCCACAAGCGAAACGATGCTTGCAGGGATTTGGGCGGAAAAAATTCAAACGATACGGACGGGCGGGTCATTTAAGGCTCCTGTGGCGGTTGCACCTTTGTCCGTCAGGATTGTATATGAAGCAAATTCATAACCGTCACGATCATCATGAGTTGGACTAATGCATGCATATTGAATTTCGACACCTGCGCACCATCAAGGCCATTCATGACACCGGCGGATTATCGAGCGCGGCGGATAGTCTTGGAATAACGCAATCCGCCCTGAGCCATCAGATCAAGGGGATCGAAGATCAAGCCGGTGTGGAACTGTTTACGCGCCGCACCAAGCCGCTGAAGTTGTCGGCGGCAGGGTTGCGACTATTGGCGGCGGCTGATCGGATTTTGCCAGAGGTCGCTGCATTGGAAACCGAATTTTCGAGCCTTGTGGCTGGCCGCGCCGGACGGATGCACATCGCCATTGAATGCCACGCCTGTTTTGAATGGTTGTTTCCTGTGTTGGAAGGATTTCGAAAGGCCTGGCCAGACGTTGATGTTGATATCCGGCCGGGGCTCGCGTTTGACGCACTGCCGGCTTTGCGCAAAGAAGACGTTGATTTGGTGGTGTCGTCAGACCCCGAGGACATCGATGGCGTGACGTTCCTGCCATTGTTTGATTATGAACCTGTTTTTGTCGCGGCGACCAATCACCCCTTGGCGCAAAAGCCCTTCGTTGAAGCCGAAGATTTTCGCGATCAAACCTTGATCACCTATCCGGTTGATCACGCGCGATTGGATGTCTTTTCGCAGCTTTTGACGCCCGCCAAGGTCATGCCGCGGTCTGTGCGGCAGGTGGAATTGACGGCGATGATCCTGTTGTTGGTGGCTTCCGGTCGTGGGGTCGCGGTGTTGCCCGATTGGGTGGTACGCCAAGCGTCGGTTAACTCAGATTACATCACCCTTCCGCTGACACAGACGGGGTTGACCAGACGGCTGTTTGCGGCCGTACGGGTCGAAGATGCGGATCTTCCTTATGTGGCGCATCTGGTGCGAAACGCGCGCCAAGAGGCCGTTAAATTGCAGCGATTAGATTCAGACTATTAAGTGGCCTGCTGATCGCGCAAAAGATCAAAGACGTCCGCGAGGGGGCGCGCCGTATAGAACAAATGGCCTTGGGCATGAACGCAACCCATCTTGATCAGTTCGTCGCGCTGTTGTTGCGTTTCGACCCCTTCGGCGACCACATCGGCGCCAAGCCCAGCTGCAATATCAAGAAATCCCCGCACAAGAACATCTGATGTATCGTCTTGGCCCAGTCCCGCGACGAAGCTTGTGTCAATCTTCAGCTCGTCAAATTCAAGTTGGCGCAGATGTTGGAACGACGCAAACCCAGTGCCGAAATCATCTAATGAAATCCGAACGCCTCGTGCCCGAAAAGACGCGATTGACGTTTTGATCGCGTCGGCCGCGTGGGCGATGAACACATCTTCGGTCACTTCGATCGTAAGCCGTTCGGCGATGACGGGGGCCTGCGTGATGATGTCGTGCAAATCGTCGCGGCCTGTGTGAGTCGCGAGTGCCGCTTCGAGGACATTCAATGAAACCTGCCCCGGATTAAGACCAGCACCACACAGCGTCGAGATATCCGCAGCGACCTGACGCGCCATCGCAATCATGAAATCCCCCTGAAGGCCCAGTTCATCAATCTGATCAAGAAAGGACTGCGGGCGGCGCAGGGTGCCATCGGGGTGGTCCCAGCGGGCCAGAGCTTCGAAGCCGATGATTTCCCCCGAGGACAAATGAACCTTTGGCTGGTAATGGGGCTTGATGGAACCATCTGATACGGCGTCAATCAGATGCCGTTTGTCAGCTGCGCTCATGCTTGGTGTGAAGTTATCCGTTCGGTACAGAACGGGTGACGTCGATGTTGCGGATTTCGCGACGTTCAATGCTTTGTCGGCGGCGGCGCACATGGCGGACACAGTGGGATGGGGGGACGCATCACCAAGGCCGGTGATGGATATTCCGACGCTTGCCGTAACCCGAAGTTGGCGGTCGTTCCAGTCTATTGGCTGTGTAAGAGAACACGAAAGGGACCGCGCAAACGTCATGGCCGCGTCAACGTTATTTAACGCGTTCAGGGCCAGGATAAATTTGTCGCCTCCCAAAAGCCCGAGCGCCCCTTTTCCATCCATGCAAGCAGCCAAACGCTGCGCGGTTTGGACCAAGACCAAATCGCCCGCGTGATGCCCGTAGGTGTCATTGAGCGGTTGAAAGTGGTCAAGATCGACAATGAAAATCGCGATGTGCCCATTCTGTGCGTCTATGCCGTCAAGCATCTTTGAAAAGGCCTGATCAAATGCGGCGCGGGTCAAGAGCCCCGTGTGGGCATCAAATCGTTGGGCGTTTTCGGCGTCCGCTAGTTGCGCGGATGCCTCTTGTTTGATGGTGAACATCGCGTGTTGATCGCGCAGGCGTTGTCGCAGCGTTTCAAAGCTGGTGTAAAAGAACAAGATCATGACACAGCCTGCAAGACCCCATTCGAACCTATTGGCCGAAATAGGCGCGCCTGTAGATAGAATAAGAAAGACAGTCGCGGTCATGGCCATCGCCGGCAGCAGCAAAAGCAGGTTGAACACAGGAACGTCGGACCATTTGTTTGCGATAAACGTCTGGAGCCCCATCATAAAAACCAGCGCGCCGAGCTTGATCGCGAGAGATGGATCTGCGGCAAGCAACATCGCGGGTATCGCATAAAGAATGATGCATATCGGTTGCACCAAGATCGCTATTTTCAGACGAGACGGCGCAGACAAGCCCGCAAAATACCCGGCCGGTGTGAACATCAGCCACAGGACGGTCAGCAGGGCGCAAATTGCTATGAAAACGACAATCCCAATCAAGGGATGACCGACATACATGGTCGCCCCGCAGATCAGTAACGTCGCCAAAACCGACACTTCCATGTCCCGCAAGCTGAGCGCTGCGATTGTCGCGAAATGCGGTCTTGTTCTTGAGACGATGGTGCTGATCAATGGCAAACCTGGCGTGAAGACGTGATGCAGTTAACCACAGATCACCGGTTAATTTGTTAATCAAAGGTTAATTTTGCTTTGGACCCTGAGCTTACCCCACGTCAGCTATGGAAAACGACGGCGGCGTGCCAATGCCACGGGGGCCGTTTGCCCCCTTGTCCGCACATAACCGAACGCCTATACGGCGCCAATTACCGCAGGCCCAGATGGCTTGTGGGTCAGGAGAACGACATGGTCGCCAGTGCAAACCTTAACGTCATGATGAAAACAGCCCGCCGCGCGGGACGCGCGTTGCTTAAAGATTTTGGCGAGGTTGAAAATCTGCAAGTGTCCACAAAGGGCCCCGGTGATTTTGTAAGCCGTGCTGACCGCAACGCCGAAACCCTTATCCGCGAGGCCCTGATGGAAGCCCGCCCGACCTACGGGTTCCTCGGCGAAGAAGGCACCGCGATCGAGGGTGAAGACCCAACGCGCCGTTGGATCGTAGACCCGCTGGATGGCACCACGAACTATCTGCACGGGATGCCCCATTGGTCCGTGTCCATCGCGCTGGAACATAAAGGCCAGATTGTCATTGGGGTAATCTACGATCCTGTAAAAGACGAATTGTTCTTTGCTGAAAAGGGCGAGGGCGCGTGGATGAATGAAAAGCGCATGCGCGTGTCAGGCCGCACGCGGATGATTGAATCTGTTTTTGCCACAGGGCTGCCGTTTGCTGGACGGGGTGATTTGCCAGACACATTGCAAGACCTCGCGCGGGTTTTGCCGACCTGTGCGGGTGTGCGCCGCTGGGGTGTTGCATCGCTTGATCTGGCTTATGTCGCGGCCGGGCGGTTTGACGGATTTTGGGAACGTCGCCTGAAATCTTGGGACATGGCCGCGGGGCTGATCATTGTGCGCGAAGCGGGCGGGATCGTCGAACCCTTGCGCGCGGGCGGCAATATTTTGGAAGATGGCGAAGTGATTTGTGCCGCCGAGCCGATCTTTGATCAATTCGCCAAGGCGGTCCGCACCTAAGCTAAGCTGGTGTTTACGCTCTAAAGCGGCGCAAAAATATCAATCTGATACCCGTCGGGGTCTTTGACAGTGGCGTATCGCTGCCCCCAAAACGCATCCCAAGGCTCAACCGTTACGGCATGCCCAGCGTCCGTTACCTTTTGGACCGTGGCATCCCACCTCGGCAGAACTGTCGCCCAGCATTGCAAAGCTGGAATGGTTCGGCGGGATCGGCTTGTGCCCGGTGAGCTGTTCCATCAGGTCTGCGGTGTCGATCATAAGCCGCACATCGCCGGCCTTACCGTTGCCACCAAACCCAACCACGCCACAGCGTCCAAACGGATCATGAAGGCCCTTGTCTGTCAGAGGGGTGATTTACGCCATCGTTCCAGATGATGGGTTCGTGTTCGGCTGGGTTCACACCGTCAATCCCGCCCAGATTTACGCCATATTCGTTGGGGTTTGATCGGCGTTGATGGTGCGTGTAGATCCCGCAAATTTTGCAGAAATGATGTTTGGCCGTGTTTGTGCCAAAGGTATAGCGCGTCAGGTTCTCGGCGCCCTTAACAATATCCAGATCACCGACATTTACTGTCACTGCGGCTGCGCCACGGCGGCGGCAAAAACTGCAATCGCATCTTCGCGCGGTGTCCAACCCATCGCTGAGCGTGACGCGCAGTTCAACCGCGCCGCAATGGCAGGTTATTTTGGTATGATGCTGCGTCATCTGTTTCTCCGGATGATGGGGACGTTGGAGCGGGGATAGTTTGTTTCTGGATGCGGTGGGTGGCCGTCTGTGCGATCCCAATATCGCGTTGCGCCGCGCCGCAGCCAAAGCGGAATAATGAGCACAAACCCCGCAATAAATCCACCCACATGGGCCCAATACGCCGTGCCACCGCCGTCAAGCGGGGTGGCCACGCCGTTGACCACCTGAATGGCCATCCAGACCCCCAATACGATGAAGGATGGGATTGGAAGGATGCGAAAAAAGACGATGAAGAAAATAAAAATATCGACGCGGGCTTTTGGAAACAGCAACAGATATCCGCCCATCACACCTGCAATCGCACCGGATGCCCCGACCATCGGGATTTGGCTGGTAGGGGCAGGTAAGTATTGAAGATACGCCGCCGCAAATCCGCAGATTACGTAGAAGACCAAGAACGGGATATGGCCTAGCTCGTCTTCCATATTGTCGCCAAAAATGTACAAAAACAGCATGTTACCAGCGAGGTGCATAAAGCCACCGTGCAAGAACATATGGGTGAAAAAGCCGACGTTTCCGTCACCGCTGCCAAACAAGGCGGGCCAGAAAGCGTAGTCATACAAAAACGCATTGCTTTGGGGCACGCTGGTCAGCACCCCGTATTGATACGCAAAAACGGCGATGTTTATCGCGATCAGGGCGTATGTGACGTATGGCATACGTTCGGACGGGTTATGATCACGGATAGGTAACATGCCATCAGCGTCCGCCAATGGCAGCGGACGGTCAAGGGGTTATGCACCCATTTGTGCCAGCAGCGCCGCATTACCGCCCGCCGCTGTGGTGTCCACACAAACATGGCGTTCATAAAGGACATGGCCTGCATCGATCGCACCCGTGATAAGCGGCACGATTGGGCCGTCGCGCTTGGCGAGGGCCTGTTCATAGGCGCGTGCTGTTTCAATATCGCCGTGCCACACGACGGCAGCGCAGTGCCATGTTTCGAGGTCTTGGGGCGCGACAGCATCGGGGGGGATGTGCGCGGTCCCGCCCAAGGCCGTCACACGATCCGCTGCCGCCTGCGCGTTTGGCCCAAGACACAGGATGATCCCGCGGGGACGGGTCGAAAGACGATTGGATTCCCCCGTGGGGCCGGGCAGGTCAACTGGGTCGCCATTGCAGACAGGTTGCGCAACTGTTGCGGCAAAGCGGGGCATATACATCGGACCACCGGCCTTGGGGCCTGTGCCAGAAAGCCCCTCACCGCCGAACGGCTGGCTGCCGACCACCGCGCCAATCTGGTTGCGATTGACGTAAATGTTGCCGGCGTTGATCTGTTCAACGACCTGTTGCACACGGTCATCGATCCGGGTGTGCAGCCCGAACGTCAGCCCATATCCTGTCGCATTGATGTCAGCGATGACTTTGTCCAGTTCGGCTGATTTGAACGTTGCAACGTGCAGCACGGGCCCGAAGATTTCGCGCGTCAGTTGGGCGATGCTGTCGACCTTGATGACCGTAGGGGCGATGAACGTTCCGGTAGCAGGTGTTGGCAATTCGTGCAGCACGCGGCCATCAGTGCGGGCCGTCTTGATGTAATCGCGAATGCTATCGCGCGCGGCGATGTCAATCACAGGGCCGATGTCCGTGGACAGGCGCCACGGATCACCAAGGCGAAGTTCATCCATCGCGCCTTTGAGCATGTGCAAAATCTTGTCAGCGATGTCGTCTTGCACATACAGGCACCGCAGCGCGCTGCATCGTTGTCCGGCGGATTGAAATGCGGATTGTATAATGTCGCGCACAGCGTGTTCGGGCAGGGCGGTGGAATCGACGATCATTGCATTCAACCCGCCGGTTTCGGCAATCAGCGGTGTGCCTGGGGCGCAGGCATCGGCCATGACCGCGCGGATGCGCAGTGCCGTCGTGGTGGAGCCTGTAAAGGCCACGCCGTTTATCCGCGCATTAGATGTCAGTGCCGCGCCGATGTCGGGGCCGCCGGGCAGCAAATGCAGCACATCCTGCGGAACGCCAGCCGCGTGCATCAGTTGGACCGCGCGGTGGGCGGTTAAGCCCGTTTGTTCGGCAGGTTTGGCCAGAACGGCGTTGCCTGCGGCCAAGGCCGCTGCGATTTGCCCTGTGAAGATTGCCAACGGAAAATTCCAAGGGGACACACAGACCCATGTTCCGCGCGCGGTCGGGGCACGCGCCTCGGCTTCGGCGGCGTAAAAGTGCAGAAAGTCCACGGCTTCGCGCAGTTCGCCCACGGCATCTAACAAGGTTTTGCCGGCTTCGCGGTGCAAAAGTGCAAAAAGTTCACCAGCATGATCCTCATAGGCCTGTGCGACGTCACGCAGCACGGCTGCGCGATCCGCGGGGGCCGCCTCCCAAGGGGCGGCGGCCCCCACTGCCGCCTGCGCATCCTGCGGCGTTGCCCATAGGATATGACCCACGGTATCGCGTGCATTGGACGGGTTGGTTACGGGCCGCGTGGCGGGATTTGAGCCGGAGTGCCAAGATGTAGAAAGCGGCTGTGCAGACCAAACGGCATCGCGAAATGGCTGCGTTGCAGTTGATATTTCGTCAAGCGTACCGCGATGCGTTATGTCAAAGCCGCGTGCATTGGCCCGGTGCGGCGCGAACAGATCGGGGCCTTTGGGCAAGTCGGGCATATCACCGATTTGATCGAACGGATCGGCCGCGACCGTTTCAGCGGGCACAGTTTCATCAACAATTTGATTGACGAAACTGCTGTTGGCCCCGTTTTCCAATAACCGCCGCACCAGATAAGCAAGCAGGTCTTCATGGGCGCCCACAGGGGCGTAAATACGGCAGCGGGTGCCGTGGTCTTTCAAAACGATCTTGTGCAGGGCCTCGCCCATTCCGTGAAGGCGTTGAAATTCATAGCTCTGTTTGGGTAAATCGCGCGCCATGTGTAAGACAGCTGCGACGGTATGGGCATTGTGGGTCGCGAATTGCGGATACAGCCGATCCGTCATGCCCAGCAATTTGCGCGCATTTGCGATGTAGCTGACATCGGTGTGCGCTTTGGTCGTAAACACCGGAAAACCATCCAGCCCAAGCACCTGTGCGCGTTTGATTTCAGCGTCCCAATAGGCGCCTTTGACCAGCCGCACCATAATTTTGCGACCTGTTCGATCTGCCAAATCACCCAGCCAATCGATGAGCGGCGCGGCGCGGGGGCCAAAGGCCTGTACAACCACACCGAGCCCATCCCAGCCATCCAATGCAGGATCGCTTGCAATAGCTTGGATCACATCAAGGGACAGCGACAGACGATCAGCTTCTTCAGCATCGATGTTGAACCCTTGGCCGGCCGATTTGGCAAGCATGGCCAGACTGCGCAGACGCGGAACCAGTTCGGCCATCACGCGGTCGCGCTGGGCGATTTCGTAACGGGGGTGAAGGGCGCTGAGTTTCACAGAAATTCCAGGGTTTTCAGCGACGGTATGATGGGTGCACGCCACTGCGATATTTGAAATCGCGCGGCTATAGGCCAGATGATACCCGCGCGCGTCTTCGTCCGTCCGTGCGGCTTCGCCCAGCATGTCGTAGCTGTAGGTAAACCCGGTCGCCTCCATACCCGCCGCGCGTTTCATGGCCGCACCGATGTCCACACCCAGCACAAATTGACGGCCCATTTCGCGCATGGCGCGCCCAACAGCTGTGCGGATCACTGGTTCGCCCACCCGTTTAATCGCGCGTCGCAGCGGTTGCGCGATGCCATGATCATCGTCCAGCACGCGCCCTGTCAGCATCAACGCCCACGTGGACGCATTCACCAAGGACGACGCAGACTGCCCTAAATGTTTGCCCCAATCGGACGGCGCAATTTTATCTTCGATCAGCGCATCAATCGTGTCCGCGTCAGGCACCCGCAACAGGGCTTCTGCCAAACACATCAGCGCGATGCCTTCGTCGGTGGACAATCCGTATTCCGCCAGGAAAACATCCATCAACCCCGGATCGGCGTCGGCGCGAATTTTGGTCACAAGGTCAGCCGCCTGTGCGCAAATCTGCGCGCGGTCCTCACCGCTTAGCGCGGCCAGATCAGATAAATCCGCAATCGTTGCGGTTTCGTCCGCCAAATAGGCAGCTTGCAGGCGGGCGCGGTGGTGCGCGGCAATGTCTTTGGCCATTGGATGTTCCTGATCATGATGTCTGGGTTTCGTTTTGACCACCATAGGCTATCTTGGTATAAAGTTTTGACTGTGATAGGCATGTAATGCAGTCGATATACCCCAAAATAGGTGAAAATAATGTCTGATCGCGTTTCTGACTTGGATGCCTTTGATCAAAAGATCTTGGATGTGATTGCCGTGGACGGCAGAATCAGCGTGACCGAATTGTCAAAACGGATCGGTTTGTCCAAATCGCCCACGCAAGCGCGATTGCGGCGCCTAGAAGAAAGCGGCGTGGTGCGCGGGTATTGTGCATTATTCGATCCGATTTTGTTGGGGCGTGACCACGTCGCCTTTGTCGAGGTCAAGCTGAGTGACACGCGTGAAAAGGCGCTTGGGGCATTCAATTCAGCGGTTTTACAAATCCCACAGATTGAACAATGTCACCTGATTGCAGGGGCCTTTGATTATCTGCTGAAGGTGCGCACATCCGGTATGGGCAGCTATCGGCTTGTTTTGGCGGAACGAATTTCGACGTTGCCTCATGTTGCGAGCACATCAACCTATGTGGCGATGCAGGCTGTGAAAGAAGATGCCGTGGCGCCGCAGGGCGGATAGGTTGACGAACGTTGATGCGGCCCCATCCTTAATCCCATGAGATATGCGATTATTCTAAGTGTTTTGGCAGCACCTGCTGTGGCTGATTGCCCGGCGGGGCCAGATTTTACCAGGCAGATCGACGAGATCGTGCAGCAGATGCAGGTCGCGCCACACGAAGGGGCGGCGCGCGGGCTGTCGGCGCAAATGTGGGACATCTGGCTGGATGCGCCGGACGAGATTGCGCAGGCCATGCTGGATGAAGGATTGGCCTTGTTGCAGACGGGCGCGCACGCCAGCAGCGCGCGGGTTCTTAGCCGGTTGATCGATTACTGTCCCGCTTATGCCGAAGGGTATAACCAGCGGGCCTTTGCGGCGTTTTTGCAGGGCAAATATGAGGATGCCTTGGTGGATCTAGATGCTGCCATTGCGTTGCAACCTGTGCATTTGGGTGCCCTAACCGGAAAGGCGTTGACCCTGATCCGAATGGGGCGCGACGCAGAGGCGCAATCCGTGTTGCGCGCCGCTTTGGCGATCAATCCATGGCTTGCGGAGCGGGCATTGCTAAATGAACCGGCCGGACAGGACATCTAACGCGCAATCGCTCTGGACGTCGCGCCACATATGCCTATGGTCGCACCCGCTGGCCCGCGTGGTGGAATGGTAGACACTGGAGACTTA
>CAYOSK010000062.1:0-14928 GCA_964406585.1 uncultured Octadecabacter sp.
GTGACGAATTGTTTGCCGATGATCTGGAACGTATCGAAGACAACATGATGCGTGCCATTGATCGTGTGCCCGCTGTGGGTGAGGCTGGGATCAAACGGGTGATCAACGGTCCAATGATCTGGTCACCGGACAGCAATGTTCTTTTTGGACCCCATCCTGACCTATCTAACTACTTCTGTTGTAACGGAATTATCCCGGGGTTTAGCCAATCGGGTGGGATGGGTCTTATGGCGGCGGAATGGATCACTCAGGGTGAATCCACGTATGATATGTTCGCATGGGACGTCGCGCGGTTCGGACCGTGGGCGGATGCGCAGTTCACAAAGGCCCGCGTGGGCGATCAGTATGCCAACCGGTTCAAAATCCATTTTCCGAACGAAGAACGTGACGCAGGGCGGCCTGTGCGCGTGCGACCTGTTTACCAACAGCAAAAAGACATGGGGGCTGTGTTTGGTTTGAACTACGGCTGGGAACATCCGCTGTATTTTGATGCCGATACGCCCGAAAGCGCAGGTTTCACGCGCCAGCCGTGGTTTGACAGCGTCGGCAAAGAGGCGAAGATGTTGCGCCAAGCCGTTGGTGTTATTGATATTTCTAACTTTGCGAAGTATCGCTGCACCGGCGCAGGTGCTGAGGGCTGGTTAAACGCAATTTTTGCCAACACGATGCCCACGGACATTGGTCGATCGTGTTTGACGCCGCTTATTGGCGTGAACGGCGGCATAGCCGGGGATTTCACGGTGACCTGTATGGCGCAGGATGAATTTTGGATCATCGGGTCCGGCATGGCGGAAAGGTATCATCAACGGTTCTGGAACATGGTCCCGATGCCGAATGATGTGCATTTTGAAAGCCGCACTGAGGCATGGTGCGGGTTTAACATCGCTGGACCTTCGTCGCGTAAGGCGTTGCAAACACTTACTAATACATCCCTTGAAACTGGCGATTTTCCGTTTATGCGATCCAAATGGCTGGATATTGCGGGTGTGACCTGTTTGGCGCTTCGGGTGTCGTTCACGGGTGATTTGGGATGGGAAATTCATTGCAAGTCAGAAGACCAAGCTACTGTTTACACAGCACTATTGCAGGCCGCGCAGGCCGAAGGCGGCGGGCCGGTTGGATCACGCGCATTGATGTCGTTGCGTGTTGAAAAGGGCTATGGGTCTTGGGGGCGCGAATATTCGCCTGAATACTGGCCGCAGGAGGTTGGGCTTGATCGTCTTGTTAAGGTGGAAAAGAATTTCTTAAACAAAGACAGATACTTGAAGATCAAAGATAATGTCGCACGCGAGGTTCTATCCCTGATCCATGTGACAGACGTAACCACTGCGGACGCCACCGGTGGGGAGCCGATATTCCTCGCGGATGGCACGCCTGTTGGGCGGGTCACATCCGGCACATACGGCTACAGCGTCGGGATGAGCCTTGCGCTGGGATACCTCAAGGACACGCCTGCAGGGACGCCGGTGGATGTGATGATTTTGGGTAAACCGCACCGAGGTGTGGTGCTGGCCGAACCGCCGTTTGACCCCAGCGGGCAGCGGTTGCGGGCCTAGTTCACGGCGTACAGTTCGCCTACACATCCCGTATCTACAGCTTAGGGGATGATGCGCGTATATTTGGTGCCTTCAATCGTCGCGCCGGCACGGAACCCGGCCTGTGCGAATACCACTGCAATCACCGGAGCGAGCGACGTCGTTGTTTCTGCACGCACGGATTCACCGCGATCATTCAGCGCGTATTCGATGTCGGCGCCGGCGGCCCAGCCGTTTGCACGCCGGAAATCGGTCAGCGCTTCTTGGGTCATGAAAAACAAAACAGTCGAAAACTGCTGCGCACCGATCTGAAGACCCGCACTGCCAGAGGCTGCAGAATAATAATCAACCGTGGTGCTGCCGATGCGCAATGAGCCGCGCCCAAAGGACCCGCCAAGACCCAGACCGGCCTCGGTGACGACGGGCATCACCAACATGCCTGTGGCCTTGGACGCCAGATCGCGGGTGCCCGGATAGGTGTTATACATGAAATTGAGAGTGCTATCGACGCGTGCGTCAATAGTTGCTGCACCATTGCCACCGATACCGTTTCCGCATGCAGAAAGGGTGGTGGTGGTCGCCAGTGCGCCAAACGCAAATGTGCGTCGTGTGAAATGGGTCATAACTGCCTCGTGCCTATAGGATCGGAGGTTTCCCCCCCGTTATATGCGCCAGTATAGGGCGTAATGCGTGGGTTGTCAGCAGCTAGATGGACTTTGGCGGTATTCAGCCATTCAGCAGCTTAGCGGCTGCGGGCGCGAAATAGGTCAATACCCCGTCACAGCCCGCCCGTTTGAAACACATAAGCGATTCCATCATGACCTTGTCGTGGTCCAGCCACCCGTTTTGGGCGGCGGCCTGCATCATCGCGTATTCACCTGACACTTGGTATGCAAACGTCGGTACGCCGAATTCGGTTTTCACGCGGCGCACGATATCTAGGTAGGGCATGCCGGGTTTCACCATGATCATGTCGGCGCCTTCTGAGATGTCGCGCGCGACAAGTCGCATGGCTTCGTCGCTGTTGGCGGGATCCATTTGATATGTGTTTTTATCCCCTGTCAGCGCGCTGGATGCGCCGACGGCGTCGCGAAACGGACCATAAAACGCGGATGCATATTTCGCGGTATAACTCAGGATTGTCACCTTTTGGTGGCCAGCCTGTTCTAATGCTGTGCGGATCGCGCCGATACGCCCGTCCATCATATCCGACGGCCCCAAGATATCTGCGCCCATGTCCGCCTGCGTTAGCGCCATTTTGACCAACGCGTCGACCGTGCGATCATTGACGATTTCACCGTTTTCGACAAATCCGTCGTGGCCGTTGATGTTATAGGGATCAAGCGCAATGTCCGTCATGACGGCAATGTCGGGTGCTGCTTTTTTGATTTCGGCGATTGCGCGGTTTGCAACATTGTCGGGGGACCACGCCAATGCGCAGTCTTCCGTACGGGCATCCATTGTGGTGTAGGGAAAAATGCAGATCGCCGGAATCCCCATGGCGTAGGCTTCTCGGGCAGCGGCGCCGATCCGATCGACCGTGCGGCGCACGACACCGGGCATGGATGGGATCGGTTCTTCGGCGTCGGTCCCATCCATCACAAAGACCGGCCAAATGAAATCCGCCGGCGACAGGGCGCTTTCGCGCACCATGGATCGTAACGCGGGCGTGGCACGCAGGCGGCGCAATCGGGTGGTCGGAAAAGGAGGAAGCGTCATAACAGGGCCTTTCAAGTCACACCCATTGGGTGCCATGTAAATCCTAACATCACAAGTCTGGGCATTGTCGCCGCCCGCAGATAGGTTGCCAAAAAGTCAAAAGGCCGACTGCGTTGAATTGGACAAATACTCTTTTCGAAGTCATCGATATGCGATCGTTCAGCAACCTTTGGTTCTGGATTGCGTTGGCTGTGGTGTGGTCGTCTGTGAGCCATTGGGTGCTGGGCGTCCCGTTTGATATGATCCAGCGTGCGCGCAAACACGGTGGCGATGCCGAACTGGATCTGCATGATTTGGTACGCATCAACGTGAACCGATTGCTATATATCGGGCAGGTGTCTGGGCTGGTTTTGCTGACGTTCATTTCGTTTTTGCTGACGTCTTTGGGGATCTTGGCGTTTTTCTACGACGTGGAATTTGCGCAAGCCGTTTTCCTTTTGGCCTTTCCCATGACAATCGTCGGCGCGCTGAGCTTTTCCACCGCCAAAATCATTGCGCGCGACCAGCCCGAAGGCGATGTTCTGTATGCGCGGTTGTCGCGCCATCGCGTCTTTACCCAGTTTATTGGCATGATTTCGATCTTTGTGACCGCAATGTGGGGCATGTATCAGAATTTGGCGGTCGGGCCCGGGTTCTAGTGGTTGACTTGCGCGGTTGGCGGGGTAGGTCCGGCCCATGACAACATCCAAACATATCACCGTTTCTGGCGCGCCCGAGGGGTTTGACGCACGACTTATTTTGGCAGAAGCCGACAAGGGCCCGGTTGTGCATGTCTGTCGCGATGACAAACGGCTTGCGGCAACGCGCGCGGCGTTGGCGTTTTTTGATCCTGCGATGCCTGTGGTCGTGTTTCCGGGGTGGGATTGTTTGCCCTATGACCGTGTTTCGCCAAATGCGGATGTGTCTGCGGCGCGGATGGCCGTTTTGGCGGGTTTGGCCCATGGGATGCCCAGCAAGTTTGTTTTGCTGACCACATTGAACGCGGCGACGCAAAAGGTGCCTGCCCGTGATGTTCTGCGCGAAGCAGCTTTTTCTGCCCGTGTCGGCGTGCGTATCGATGAACCTGCGCTGCGTGCTTTTTTGGTCCGTATGGGGTTCGTCCAAAGCCCGACTGTCACCGAACCGGGTGACTATGCTGTGCGCGGCGGGATCATTGATATTTACCCGCCGGGGCAGTCCGGGCCAGTGCGCCTTGATCTATTTGGGGATGATCTGGATGGCGCGCGCCGCTTTGATCCGGCGACCCAACGCACCACCGAAACGCTTGATCTGGTGGAACTCGCCCCCGTCTCCGAGGTCATTTTGGACGATGCGGCGATCACACGGTTTCGGCAAAATTATCGATTGGAATTTGGTGCGGCGGGCACGGACGATCCGTTGTACGAAGCTGTATCTGCAGGCAAAAAACATGCGGGCGTTGAACATTGGATGGGGTTCTTTCACGACCGTCTTGAAACCCTGTTTGACTATTTGCCTGATGCAACCGTCACGTTGGATGAACAAAACGCGGCGCAACGCGCAGCGCGGTGGGAATCTATTGCGGATCAGTATGATGCACGCCGCGAAGCAATGGTTGCCAAGGGGCGGATGGATTCCGTTTACAAACCCGCCCAGCCCGATGG
Source organism: uncultured Octadecabacter sp. (assembly GCA_964406585.1). Lineage (GTDB taxonomy): Bacteria > Pseudomonadota > Alphaproteobacteria > Rhodobacterales > Rhodobacteraceae > Octadecabacter. The sequence continues at coordinate 4,877 of CAYOSK010000062.1, forward strand.
GCTTTATCTGGATGGAGCAGGATGGGACGCCGCCATTGGCGACAAACGTGTGCTGCAATTCGGCGCGTTGCCCCAAGCGACGGGCCTGAATGTCACAGACGCTGGCGGGCGGATCGGCCGTAATTTCGCACCAGAACGACAACAAGAATCCCTTAGCCTTTTCGGGTCTTTGGCAGATCATATTAAAGCAAAGCTTGAAGATGGTCCTGTTGTTGTCGCATCCTATTCAGATGGTGCGCGTGAACGTCTGATGGGGCTGATCGAAGACGAAGGCCTTGCAGAAACCATTCCCGTTACAGATTTTTCACGGGTTGGGTCCACGGGGCTGCATCTTGCGGTCTGGTCGCTGGAACATGGGTTTGAGGCGAAAGGCCTGACGGTTGTTTCCGAACAAGATGTGCTGGGCGATCGTTTGATCCGTCAGACGAAGCGCAAAAAGCGCGCTGAAAACTTCCTGACGGAAACCCAAAGCCTAAGCCCGGGTGATCTGGTTGTTCATGTGGACCACGGTGTCGGACGGTATCTTGGGCTTGAGGTCATTACAGCAGCGGGCGCGGCCCATGAATGTTTGTTGCTGGAATACGCCGAAAGTTCAAAGCTGTATCTTCCTGTTGAAAATATTGAACTTTTGTCACGGTTTGGCCATGAGGTCGGATTGCTTGATCGTTTGGGCGGTGGGGCGTGGCAGGCCAAGAAGGCCAAGTTAAAGGAACGTATCCGCGAAATGGCCGAGCGGTTGATCCGTGTGGCCGCCGAACGTGCGTTGCGCACAGCACCTGCGCTAACACCCCCTGATGGTATGTGGGATCAGTTTTTGGCGCGTTTTCCTTATGCAGAAACGGACGATCAGCTGAATGCAATTTCTGACGTGATCGAAGACCTTGGGTCCGGGCAGCCGATGGACCGTCTGGTATGTGGCGATGTTGGGTTCGGCAAAACCGAAGTGGCCATTCGGGCCGCGTTCGTGGCGGCGATGTCTGGTGTGCAGGTGGCCATTGTTGCGCCAACAACGTTGCTTGCGCGGCAGCATTACAAAGGCTTTGCCGAACGTTTTCGGGGGTTTCCTATTAACGTCAGACCCTTATCACGCTTTGTCAGTGCAAAGGATGCGGCGCTTACACGTGATGGAATTACCAAGGGGACAGTTGATATTGTGATTGGAACCCATGCGTTGCTGGCCAAATCCGTGCGGTTCAAGAACCTTGGTTTGTTGGTGATTGACGAAGAACAACATTTCGGGGTGCAACACAAAGAACGCCTAAAGCAAATGCGCACGGACATTCACGTGCTGACCCTGACGGCGACGCCGATTCCGCGCACGTTGCAACTGTCTCTTTCTGGGGTGCGCGAGCTGAGCATTATCGGAACGCCGCCCGTGGATCGACTGGCCATTCGCACCTACGTCAGTGAATTTGATACGGTGACCATCCGCGAAGCGCTGCTGCGCGAACACTATCGCGGTGGACAGTCGTTTTTCGTGGTGCCGCGTATTTCCGATTTGCCCGAAATCGAAGATTTCCTGAAAACCGAAGTGCCCGAAGTCAGTTTCATCACTGCGACGGGGCAGATGGCGGCTGGTGAGCTCGATGATCGGATGAACGCGTTTTATGATGGGAAATACGATGTTCTGCTGGCCACCACGATTGTAGAAAGCGGGCTGGATATTCCGACGGCCAACACCATGATCGTGCACCGCGCGGATATGTTTGGCCTTGCGCAGCTGTATCAAATTCGCGGACGGGTCGGTCGTAGCAAAACCCGTGCCTATGCTTATCTTACTTATAAGCCCCGCCAAAAGCTGACCCCGCAGGCCGAAAAACGTCTGCGTGTGTTGGGCTCCATCGACAGTTTGGGGGCCGGATTTACGCTGGCGTCCCAAGATCTTGATATTCGGGGCGCGGGCAATTTGTTGGGCGAAGAACAATCCGGGCAAATGCGCGAAGTTGGCTATGAATTGTACCAGTCCATGCTGGAAGAACAGATTGCCAAGATCAAATCTGGCGAAGTGACATTGGTGGATGATGGCCAGTGGGCGCCACAGATCAACCTTGGGGTGCCGGTCCTTATCCCCGAAAACTATGTGCCTGATTTGGATGTGCGGCTTGGCCTGTATCGGCGTTTGTCAGACTTGACGACAAAAGTGGAACTGGAAGGTTTCGCGGCAGAACTGATCGACCGTTTCGGAAAATTACCCAAAGAGGTCAATACGTTGATGTTGGTCGTGCGTATCAAGGCGATGTGCAAGCGCGCAGGCATTTCGCAGCTGGATGGCGGACCGAAGGGGGCTGTGATCCGGTTCCACAATGACAAATTTGTGTCCCCACAAGGGTTGGTGGATTTCATCGAAGATCAGCGCGGGTTGGCCAAAGTAAAGGACAACAAAATCGTTATCCGGCGCGATTGGTCGACGGATCGCGAAAAGATCCAAGGTGCGTTCAACATCGCCCGTGATCTTGCTGCCAAAGTGAAAGAAGCCAAGAAAGCGAAGGCCTAGTCGCTGTCGCGCCGGATCAGTGTTGTGAGCCAATAGGCGATCGCGGCAAGCACGAAGAACCCGATAGCAAAGGGCAGGGGCGAGCCATCAAAGCTCAGGCCTAGGGGGATTGCTATAATGACGGATCCGACTGTTGCGGTGGACGTCACTAAAGATGCCGCCGTGCCTGCAATGTGGCCCATGGGTTCCAGCGCGAGGGTGTTGAGATTGCCAATCGTCAGCCCGATCTGGAAAAATATCGACGCCGTCCAGACAACGTAGAACAGCAATTCGACGGTGGTGGGCAGATCCATCAGCACAACGATCGCCATGACAGCTGACAACGCCATTTGCCCCAAAAACATGGCCTTGATGATCGCGCGCATGCCCAGTCGCATGACCAGTTTCGCGTTTAACAGCGACGCGGAAATCGCGCTGAGGGAAATACCGGCAAACCAGTAGTGAAAATGCGCGCCTTGCCCGTATGTGACGTCAAACACCGGTTGGGTCGAACTGAGGACGGTGAACAGCATTGCCATGGCAAGGGTCTGGATCAAAATAGACAGACGGGCCGTGGGGTGGGCGAAAACCTCGTGCGTGGCGGCCCAGAGCGTTTTGATATGCAGGGGCCTGCGATCTTTGGCGGGCAAGGTTTCCGGCTGACGCAGCATTAGCCATCCGGTAGATAGGATTGCAAAGATGGCGAAGGCCACGAAAATCCCGCGCCATTGTGTAAAGGCCATGATCATCGCGCCTATGGCAGGCGCCATTGCGGGGAATATCGTGAAAATGATCATGATAAAGGACAAAATGCGCGCCATGTCGCGCCCTGAATACAGATCGCGCACCATCGCGACCGAAAGAACCCGCGGCGCCGCGCTTCCGATGCCCATCACGACGCGCGCCACCAGCATCGTGTCGAGCGTTGGCGACAAGAAACACAGCATGGCAGCAAAACAGTACAACGTTGCCCCAAACAGAATGACAGGTTTGCGCCCAAACCGATCCGCCAAGGGGCCCGCAATAAGCGTTCCGACACCCAGGCCCAGAATGAAACTGGTCACGATCAGCTGTGCACGGTTCGGCGAATCTGGGGAAAGATCGGCCCCGATCTGAGGCAACGCGGGCAGCATCGCATCGGTCGAAAAAGCGACTGTCGCCATGATCATGGCCATCATTGCAATAAATTCGGTGCGCCCCAATGGCGTGGTGTGTGGTGTCATGTTTTGATCCAAAGCCAAGACGCTGCAGCCCAGATCATCAGTTCAAGCAAAAACACGGGATGGAGCACGAAGTTGAGCACCCAATTGTTATAGCGCGCGGGTATAGTGATCAGGCTGGTGAGCTTGTCTGACCATGGCCAATGCCACAAGATGCCACCGCTGATCGTGTCGAGGCAGATGTGCAAAAGAATGGCTGCAAAAAAAGCGGCGGCGGGAGCCAACAACGGACGCGCCGTCGCGGCAATAACTGGCAAAACAACCGCAGCCACAGCGGCCCAAAACACGGGAATATGAACCCAATAGCGGTGATGGTGAAACGCGCGATCATCAATAAGGTAGAACCAGATCAAATCGAAATCCGGCAAAATGCCACCTAGGATGGCTGCTGGGAGGAGGTAAACTGTACCTGGCTTTACCTTTTGCAACATTTTGCCCAAGACGTAGCCCGATGGGAGGTGGGCGGTGATCACTCCTTGTCTTCGATCTGGTCGATGATTTCGCCCATCACCTTGAGCCACATTTCCGTTGGCTGCGCGCCGGGTACTGCGTGTTGGTTTGCGACGATAAAGGTCGGTACGGATTGAATGCCCATTTCGCGCGAATGGGTGTCTCGAGCGCGGATGTCAGCGGCATCTGCATCCGATTTCAACAGTTTGCCAATGACGCCTGCGTCCATTTCGCACCCGTCTGCGATGTCCAACAAAACGTCATGATCGCCAATATCGCGGGCGTCGCGAAAATAGGCGTCGAACAGGCGCTGGACAACGAAAGACTGGCGGCCTTCTATGCCCGCCCAATGGATCAGACGGTGGGCATCAACGGTGTTAGGGGTGCGTTTCATACCTTCGAAATCGATGGACAGACCCACCTTTTCCGCCATTTCAACGACTGGGGCATAGGCCTGCACCGCGCCGGATTTGCCGCCAAACTTTGCCTCAAGATAGGTGCGGCGATCCATACCATCTGCGGGCATATCCGGGTTCAATTGGAACGGATGCCATTCGATTGTGAAGGGATGATCGGGAATTTGTTCCAACGCACGATCAAGGTTGGTTTTGCCAATATAGCACCACGGGCAGATCGGATCAGAAATGATATCAAGCTTGACCATGGTCGGCCTCCCATTGGGTTTTAAGCGCGCGGCGCAGAAGTTTGTTGTTGGCCCCGCGAGGGAGCGTTTCGCGATGGATGAACAAGCGGGGCGTTTTGTAGCGTGCCAGATGTGCGGCGCAGTGGGCCGCGATGTCTGCGTGATCTATCACATCTGGGCCGGTGTAAAAGGCGGCAATCACCGATGCGTCCGATTTCACGCGCAATTCAACCGCCGCTGCATCATGTACAAGGGGGTGCAGCGCAAGCGCGTGTTCGACCTCGATTGGCGATACGCGAAAGCCGCCTGCGTTCATCATGTCATCGCTGCGCCCATCGTAGTGGATACAGCCGCTTTCCGTTTGCCAGCCCATATCACCCGTTAGAAACCAATCGCCATCATATTTGGCGTTGGTGTCTTCGGGGGCGTTCCAATATTTGATCATTAGTCCGGGATCGGATCGGTGGATCGCGATCTGGCCTGACGTGTTTATTGCGGCCTGTGTTCCGTTTGGCTTTAGGATGGCGATGCGGCGCCCGGGTTGCGCGCGCCCCAAGGTGCCTGCGTCTGCGGGCGCGGTAGGACTGCCCGAAATAAACGTGGAACATTCGGACATGCCGTAGGCTTCGAATATGGGGGTGCCGCTGGCCTGTTCCCATGCGGCCAGAGTTGTGGCAGGCAGTTTTTCACCGGCGGACAGGCCGTGGCGCAGGTTTGGGGTGGCCGGAAAATCGGCCTTAAGCATTTGACGATAAACGCCGGGGGCGGCGGCAAAAATGGTTGCGTTATGGGCGGCGATAACCGCAGGGAGGTCACTGGCGTTGATATTGGGTGCAGGGATCAGGGCCGTTGCGCCCATTGTCCATGGGTCCATCAATCCGGTGCCGAGCGTATAGGTCCAATTGAACGCGCCCGCATGAAGCATCCGGTCTTGCGCGGTCAATCCGTACCAGCCGTCCATCATCATGGATCGTGCCAAGATCGCACGGTGGGCATGCACAACGCCGCGCGGTGTGCCTGATGTGCCCGATGTGAAGATGATATATGCGGGGCGGTTGGGATCGCCCAGCTTGATGTTTGCGCAGGGCAGATCGGCCCAGTTGCGCAGGGTTTCTGTCGTAATCACGGGCGCTGGATGGTCGGGCAGATCGATCCCGTCTGCCGCGACGATCGCGCTAGGGGCCAGATCATCCGCCATTTTCGTGATTTCAACCGTTGTCAGTTGGGGTGACGTTGGAACGGGAAGCAGCCCAACGGCGATACAGGCCAGAAACGCGATTGGAAAATCCGGGGTATTGCCAAGGCGCAGCAGCACGCGGTCCCCGTCTGTTAGGCCCCTTTCAATCAGCCCGCGCGCGGCGCCCAGAACGGCCAATCTGATGTCTTTGTAGGTATAATCTTCGCTTCGGTCTGGATGCAGCACCGACAGGGCGATTTTGTCAGGCAGGTCATCGGCCCGCGCCAAGACATGTGCGGCCATATTGAAATGCGCTGGAAGAGGTGGACAGGTCATGAAGCTGCGGTAGCGCGCTTTGCGCAGTGGTTGCAAGTGCGCGTGCGCCTGCCGTATAGCGGGGTATGACAACGACAGACCCCAAAGCGCTTATATCCATAGCACGTGAAAACGGAGCGACAGAGGTTGGACAGCCTTTGGACCTTGGCGTGCGGGTGCGCGAATTGCGCAAGGCCCAAGGCTGGACCTTGGAACAGGCGGCGACGCAGGCTGGATTGGCACGATCAACGCTGTCCAAAATTGAAAACGGCCAGATGTCGCCCACATATGACGCGCTGAAAAAGCTGGCCGTGGGGTTGCAAATTTCTGTGCCTCAGTTGTTCACGCCGCCGCAAAAGGGGCAGGTGAATGGCCGCATGGCTGTGACACGGCGCGGCGAAGGTGCGGGGCATGCGACGGCGACGTATGAACATGAATTGCTGGCCGAAACCCTGACCAACAAGAACATGTTGCCCTACCGCGCGCAGGTGCGTGCGCGATCTGCGGATGAATTTGATGGATGGGTGCGCCATGACGGCGAGGAATTCTTGTACGTGCTGACGGGCGTCATTCGCCTTTACACTGAATTCTACGAACCGCTTGAAATGAAACGCGGAGACAGCACCTATTACGATGCGTCCATGGGCCATAACGTCATTTCGATCAGCGCCGAAGACGCGACAATCCTTTGGGTGACGTCGCTGGCTTAGGCGGCGTGGTCCAGTTGGAGTTGCGCGCCTTTGTAGGTCAACCAATCGTCTAAGGTTTCGCGGGCTTCGCGCAGCGTTAGATCATGGGTTTCTGCAAGGTACATTTCCATTTTGTGACGATCCCCGCGGAACCTGCGCAATGCGCTGGGTTCAAGATGTTTGAAGTCCGTACTGAGATGGTCAAGCAGTTCAGGCCAGCAGGCCAGCACATGTTTCCAAGGCATTTGGCAATCCTCCGATTTGCGTAAGCGCATCAAAGCACCAGAGGATTGAAAAGGGGTTAACTGCTATTTTTGCGGTTTCTGTGCGAACAAAACTGGCAAAACCGCAAGAGAAACGGCCAGTCCGATCAGTTGTGCCAGAATGAAACCCAGCACGTGGGCTGGATCAATTCCGGCAAACGTATCTGAAAATGCGCGCGCGATTGTCACCGCAGGATTGGCAAAGCTAGTGGATGACGTAAACCAATAAGCCCCAGTGATATAAAGCGCGACCAGTGTGGGAACCGCGTCGGGTCGGCTGCGCAACCCGCCAAAGATCACAAACAGCAACCCAAAGGTCGCAAACACTTCGGATGTCCATTGGTTCATTCCGGTGCGGGCGGTTGTTGAAAACTGGATGACACTCAGATCAAACATCACGTGGCACAGCCAAACCCCAAGGATCCCGCCCGTGATCTGTACGGCGATATAACCGATGCCCAGCGCCCAAGCCACGTCACCACGCAGTGCAAAGGCAACCGTCACAACAGGATTGAAATGCGCACCCGAGATCGGGCCTAGCACCGTGATGATGACATAGAGGGTGCACCCTGTTGCAATGGCATTGGCCAACAACGCAAGTGCGATATCGTTTGTCAGTGACTGCGCCATGATACCGGATCCAACCACGCCAATAAGCAAAACAGCGGTGCCCAAGGCTTCGGCCAGTAGTTTTTGAGGCGTGATCATGGTGTGATGGTCCAAGACTGGGGTACGGGTTTGTCATACGAGCCTGTGATCAAGGGGGCAAGCACCGCGCGATCCACCGATATAGAAAGGGCGCCCCGATTTGGGACGCCCTGATGATTTAACCTTCCTCAAACCACCACACGTCGGGCTGCCAGCCGGGCCAGTCGCCAAAGATCGGCATGGTGTCTGGGAAGTGCAGGTTTTTATCATGGGCGATGCGGCTGATGTTCCACTGATAGATGGGCAACACATAGCGCCCAGACGTCAGCAGGCGGTCCAACGCGCGCGTGGCGGCGAGGAAATCGTCCTGGCTGTCAGAGGTCAGCAGGAGGTTGATCATTTCGTCGATCGCCTCTGATTGCACGCCCATCATGTTGCGCCCGCCTTCCACGTCCGCAGCATCCACGCCCCAATAGAGGTATTGTTCATTGCCGGGGCTAAGCGACAGGCCACGGCGATAATAGGTCATGCCGAAGTCATAGACATCTGTGCGTTCAGAATATTGCGCGTTGTCGACAACTGTGATGGTTGGCGTGATCCCAAGCCGGCTGAGGCTTTCGACGTAGATGTCGATAATGGATTGGTTTTCGGAGCTGCCGGATTTGAGAAGGATTTCAAACGTAAATGGTGCACCGCTTGCATCCACCATCACGCCATCCTGTACGGTGTAGCCTGCCTGTTCCATCAGATCGAGGGCTGCGCCAATACCTGCGCGGTTGCGTTCGGACCCGTCAGACACAGGCAGTGCATAGCCGCTGATCGCATCAGCAGGGATTTGATCGGCGAAGGGTTCAAGAAATTCCAGCACACGCCCTGTGGCCGGGCCATCCTGCATCGCCAAGGGCGAGTTCGAGAAGTAGCTGGTGATCCGAGGCTGCGCGCCGCCTGTCATTGCATCGTTAATGAATTCAAAATTGAAGGCATGGATCATCGCATCGCGCACGCGGATGTCGCTGAACTGCGGCAGGCGGGTATTCATCACAAAACCTGTAATTCCGCTGGGGCGGGAATGGGGCAGGATTGATCGTACATAATCGCCGTTCTGGATGGCCGCAAAATCATACTGGCTGTCCCATTTGGCGACGTTAAATTCACGGTTGGTGTTGACGTCGCCAACCTTGAAGGCTTCGAATGCGGCGGTTTCATCCCCGAAGAATTCCATGCGCATGGTATCGAGATTGTACAACCCATTGGTGAACGGCGCGACGCCGTGTCCCCAATAGTCTTCGTTCTTGGTGAATTCGATGAAACGACCCGCTTCAAAATCGGTGATCACGTAAGGTGATGATGTGACTGGGATCTGATCAAGACCGGATTCAGCGAAATCCAAACCGTCCCACTGCGCCTTTTGCAGGATCGGTCGTAGGCCCGCGAGCAGGGCCAGTTCCCGGTCTTCCACGTTGAAGGTGAACCGCACGCCGCGTTCGCCGACGGCTTGGATGCTTTCGACCTTATTGAAGAACCCGTGGTAGCGCGGATGGCCAATAGTGCCCAATGTTTCATAAGACCAGATAACGTCTTCGACTGTGACCGGGCTGCCGTCAGAGAATCGGGCCTCTGGGCGGAGGGTAAATTCGACCCATGATCGGTCGTCTGCTGTTTCAATCGATTCGGCGAGAAGCCCGTAAAGAGAGAAAGGTTCGTCCAAAGAACGCGCCATGAGGCTTTCGCCCATCAAAAACCGCAACTGCCAGTGAACAGACCCTTTGACGATAAATGGGTTAAGGCTGTCATAGCTACCGACGTTCGCCGTTGTGATCTGCCCGCCATCAGGTGCGTCGGGGTTCGCATAGGGCAGATGCGCAAAATCTTGGGGTAGGGCAGGGTCCCCATACATAGCTATGCCATGTGTGGGCTCTGCTGTGGCAAGCCCTGCCAAAATGGTTGTGGATGCCGCCAGCGTCATTGCACGCAAAACGCGGCCGCTTGTGGATAGAATATGATGGGACATTTTAATGTCGCTCCCCCTGTGATGCCTGTTGATTGTGCGCCAGCCTAGAGGTGGAAACAAACCTTTTCAAACTTTTAGCTTGGATGCGGGCGCGCAATTGCCTATAGATAGGGCACTGCTCGATAGGTTTCTTGCCTGTATGAAACCTGCCTCAATAACTTAA
>CAYOSK010000063.1:0-14806 GCA_964406585.1 uncultured Octadecabacter sp.
TCGCAGAAGCTTTGGGGATCTTCTCGTTCCTCGTCGCACTTCTGCTGATGTTCGCTGTTTAAGAACACGCACTAAAATCCTTACGCTCGGGGTTGGTCAATTTGGCTGACCCCGATGTAAGACCCCAGATTGTCTAAGAGGGATATATAACATGGCTGATACACCAGTCGAAGCAGGCGCAGAGGCAGGCGGGGCAGGAATGCCGCAACTGGATTTCTCGACCTTCCCGAACCAGATCTTCTGGCTCGTGGTCACACTACTTGTGATCTATTTCATCTTGTCCCGTGTGGCACTTCCACGCATTGGCGCGGTTTTGGCCGAACGTCAGGGCACGATAACAAATGACATTGCTGCCGCCGAAGAGCTGAAGCAGCGCGCGCAGGAGGCCGAGGCCGCCTATGATCAAGCGCTGATCGATGCCCGTGCGGAAGCAAACAAGATCGTCGCAGATGCCAAAGCAGACATTCAGTCTGATCTGGACGCGCAGATGGCCAAAGCGGATGCCGAAATTGCAGCGCAAACCGCCGAAAGCGAAAAGGCGATTGCTGAAATTCAAGCAGGTGCTGCGGATGCGGTGAAAACCGTTGCCAAAGACACGGCAAAGGAAATCGTGGCTGCCATGGGTGGCAAGGCGGACGCCAAAACGATTACCGCCGCCATTAACGCCGCGTTGAAAGGGTAAGCAGATGAAACTGAAACTCGCCGCCCTGATCACGTTTGCCGCGTCGCCTGCGATGGCGGCATCCAAGAACCCGTTTTCAGCGGACTTCTGGAGCCTGAGCAATACCGACATGATCGTGTCGATCGCGTTCATTATTTTCATCGGCGTTCTGGTGAAATTCAAAGTGCCCGGCATGTTGACGGGACTGTTGGACAAGCGTGCAGACAGCATCAAATCCGATCTAGACGAAGCAAAATCCCTGCGGGAAGATGCGCAGACGTTGTTGGCATCTTATGAGCGTAAGCAACGCGAAGTGGCCGAGCAGGCCGAACGCATTGTTGCAAGCGCGAAAGAAGAAGCCACACGCGCAGCTGAAACCGCAAAGGCCGATATTGCTGCGTCTGTCAGCCGCCGTTTGGCCGCCGCTGAGGATCAGATCGCCAGCGCCAAGACATCGGCCATTCGTGATGTCCGCAATCAGGCCGTTACCGTCGCCGTTGCGGCCGCGCAGGACGTGATTGCAAAGCAGACCACGGCTGCGGATGCGAACACGCTGATTGATGATGCAATTGCCGAGGTGGGTGCAAAGCTGCACTAACCCAAGCGATTCAACGAACAGGGCCCGCGGCAGAGATGCGCGCGGGCCTTTTGCGTCTTAGCGCCGTTGTTCGTGCTCGAAGCGTTTTTTGGCGATGGCTTCGTTACGTTCCGCCTTGCTTTGATCAAACAGGGCGCTTTCAACGTATCCAAGATGGTGTTCGACGGCGGCCCGTGCCGCGATTGGGTCGCGGGCCTGAAGTGCTTCGTTGATGGCGCGGTGTTGATCCAGCAGCGTGTCGCGGGTTGTGCGTTGTTTGAACATGATAGATCGGTTGTAAAAGACGCCTTCGCGCAGCAGTTGATACATCGACCGCATCATATGCAACATGATGACATTGTGACTGGCTTCGATGATGGACAGGTGAAATTCCGCGTCTAGGTTGGCCTCTTCGGTGGGGTCGCGTTTGCTGTGGGCGGCCTCCATTTTTGCAAATAGCGCACCGATCACCTTCAGGTCGGTTTCGGTGCCGATGCTGGCGGCCCGTTCGGCGGCCAAACCTTCCATGTCGCGACGGAAGGTAATGTAGTCGAAGACCGCTTCTTCGTGATTGGCGAACAGACGCACCAGAGTTTCGGAAAAAGCAGAGCCAAGCACATCGCCCACGAATACACCCGCGCCCGCCCGGCTGGTGAGTAAACCACTGTCTTGCAAGTCTGACAGGGCTTCGCGCAGGGAGGGGCGGGACACGCCAAGGCGTTCGGACAATTCCCGTTCCGATGGGAGCCGTTCGCCGGGTTTCAGGATTCCGCGCAGGATCAATTGTTCGATCTGGCGCACGACCGTGTGCGAAATTTTTTCAGGTTGAATGGGTTCAAATGGCATCTGCGATCTTTCAGAGATTGGTCAAATGATATGACCAAACCGCGAGACCCGCAAATGGAAAGGGGCCACGCGCTGCGCAGCCCCTGTTGTTGGTTGTGACCTGCAGATCAAACGTTTGGGGTGATCGTGATTTCCACCCGACGGTTCAGCGCACGGCCTTCTGGGGTGAGGTTGGATGCGATAGGGGCATCTTCCCCCCGCCCGATCGATCTTATGCGCGTCGGGGCCACCCCCGATTGCATCAAGACGGATGACACGGCCTGTGCGCGGCGGGCGGACAGATCTTGGTTGAACGCAGCGCCGCCTGTGTTGTCGGCATGGCCAATCACGTTGATCGTAGTGTTGGGATAGCGGTTCATAGATGCGGCAAGCGCCGTGAGATCGCTGCGCAGAGCACCCGTTAGCGCGGTTGAATTCGTCGCGAACAGGATGTCCTGTGGCAGCGTCACAATAAGCTGATCACCAGTGTTGATGATCTGTGCGTTGGACCCAAGTTCTTGGCGCAGTTCGGCTTCTTGACGGTCCAGATCAGCGCCTGCAAGGCCGCCGATGCCGCCGCCGACCAACGCACCTACGACAGCGCCGCGGCGGCGTTCTTCGGCGGTGTCGCCTGCGGCAATACCGACGAGTGCGCCAAGACCAGCGCCGATAGCAGCGCCGGTTTGTGTGTTGCGGTTAGGGTTGTTTGGATCGTTCAGTTCGTCACAGGCTGTCAGGACCATGACGCCGGACAAAACCACAGCGAAGGACATTTTGGACAAGGTCATTCATTCATTTCCTAAATGGGGCACCGGACATGGTGCGCTTTGTGGGATGTATATGGCGAATGGCCTGTTGTTATCCAATAGCGCAGCCGTTGGCGGCGGTGTTTCGCCGATACAGCCGCGTAAAGCGTTGCAATATATGATTTTTAGCCCGCTTCGTCGCGTGCGCTTTCCCATGCCAGAAGTGCGCGTTTGACAGGAAGACCCCAGTGATAGCCCCCCAAGGCACCGGATTTCCGAAGGGCGCGATGGCACGGAATAAGCCAACTGACGGGGTTACGCCCCACGGCGGTTCCGACGGCGCGCACGGCGCGGGGCGATCCAATGGATGTGGCGATTTCGCTGTAGGTCGTGACGTGGCCAGATGGGACGCGCAGCAAGGCTTCCCAAACCTTTAGTTGGAAGGGCGCGCCAATCATATGCAGGCGGGTTTCACCCCGTCGCGCGATGGCCGCATCGACCCAATGGCGAATGCCATCAGGATCTTCGTGGTAGGTGGCGTTCGGCCAGCGCTGCGCGAGGTCTTCGTAGGCGTCTGCATCTGTTTGTTCCGACGCAAAGCCCATTCCGCAAATTCCGCGATCCGTGGCCATCGCGATCAGGGGCCCAAAGGGCGTGTCGAACCACCCCCACCGAATGGTCAAATCACGCCCGCCTTTTGCGAAGTCACCAGGGCTCATGGCTTCCCATTTCAGGAATAGATCATGCAATCGCCCTGATCCTGACAAGCCAACTGCGTCTGCGGTGGCCAGCGTGGTGAAATTGTCTGCCAGCATTGATTTCGCATGACCAAGCGCAAGGTACTGTTGATAGCGTTTGGGCGACACCCCGACCCAGCGGCTGAACACCCGTTGAAAATGGGCGGGCGACATATCCATTTTGCGCGCCAACGCATCCAACGTTAAGGGCGACGCGGCTGCGTCGACTTCATCCAATGCGCGGCGAATGACGTGGTAGTGGTATCTATCTGACTGTTCCATGCTCAAACCGTAGCGCCGCGCGCTTACCTAAGCGACCCGAATGTTGCGCCTTTGTCATGTGTCCGCAACAAGCCTTGTTTGTCCGCCCCAAGGCAGGCAAAAGATGGCATGGCAAAACTTACCAAGCAGCTCGATTATCACACGATCCGGGAAATATTCACGCGGTTTCAGGCGTCAGAACCTGAACCCAAGGGTGAGCTTGACCATGTGAACGCCTATACCTTGGTTGTTGCGGTGGCGTTGTCGGCACAGGCGACCGATAAGGGCGTCAACAAAGCCACAGCCGAGTTGTTCAAGATTGCGGACACCCCGCAAAAAATGCTGGATCTTGGGCTGGACGGTGTGATTGATCACATCAAGACGATCGGGCTGTTTCGTAACAAGGCCAAGAACGTGATCAAGCTGAGCCAGATTTTGGTCGATGAGCACAATGGCGTAGTGCCCAATTCCCGCGCGGCGTTGCAATCCTTGCCCGGTGTTGGGCGCAAGACCGCGAACGTTGTGTTGAACATGTGGTGGGGCCAACCCGCGCAGGCCGTTGACACGCATATCTTTCGCCTTGGAAACCGCAGTGGTATTGCACCGGGCAAAGACGTGGACGCTGTCGAACGTGCGATCGAAGATCATATTCCCGCCGATTTCCAATTACACGCACACCACTGGATGATCCTGCACGGGCGGTATATCTGCGTGGCGCGCAAACCCAAATGTCAGGCGTGTCATATTCGCGACCTGTGTAGCTTTAAGGACAAAACCCCATGACTTTTGATGTAATCGGCATTGGCAATGCGATGGTTGATGTGATTTCGCCCAGCAGCGACACGTTTTTGGATCAAATGGGAATCACCAAAGGCATCATGCAATTGATCGAACGCGACCGCGCTGAATTGCTGTACGCGTCGATGGACAGTCGGGTCGAAGCACCGGGGGGGTCTGTTGCCAACACACTGGCTGGAATCGGCGAACTGGGGCTGAAAACCGCGTTCATCGGCAAAGTCAAAAACGATGCCTTAGGCGGGTTTTATGCCAATGCACTGGCGGAAGCAGGCACCGCCTTTCCTTTGCCGCCGCAAGATGTTGATTTGCCAACATCGCGATCGATGATTTTCGTATCACCGGATGGCGAACGGTCGATGAATACCTATTTGGGTGCGGGCGCCGACATTTCATCGGCAGATGTGCCCGATGTGTTCGGGGCTGGGATCTTGTTCCTCGAAGGATATCTGTTTGACAAAGATGAAGGCAAAACAGCCTTTTCCGAAGCCGCTGCAAAAATGAAGGCCGCAGGCGGGCGGTCGGCGATCACGATTTCGGATCCGTTTTGTGCCGAACGTCACCGCGACGATTTCAAACGCCTGATAGCGGAAGATATGGACATCGCCATCGGCAATGACGCCGAATGGATGACATTGTATGAAACCGATGATCTGGATGCAGCCCTGCGGGCGGCGTCAGAGGTCTGCGATATCGTGGCGTGCACGCGGTCTGGTGATCCGGTTTGGGTGCAGTACGCCGGGCAGCGTTTTACGGCGGATGTCACACCGGTGACCCCGGTTGATGCTACAGGCGCGGGGGATCAGTTTGCGGCCGGATTCTTGTACGGAATTTCAACGGGCGCCCCAATGGATGTGGCCGCAAAGATGGGCGTGCTCTGCGCCGCGGAAGTGATCGGTCACATAGGGCCGCGCCCAGAGACGAACATGGCGCAGGTCTTTGCGGATCACGGTTTGATCTAGGCCGCAAATGGCAGGATTGTTTTAAGCCACGCGGCGTCGATCTGATCAATGACGGCCGTATCAAACCGGTCTTCTTCCTTCCAGTATTTGCCGGACGGCACCATATAGCCCGCGGCCTGTTCAAGCTGAAGCGCGTGATCAATTGCGTCTTCGTTCAAACGCGCGCGGGCGGTCAAATCATCCCGCGTGGTTCTTGGAAATAGCAATCGGCTGGCGTCATTGCTCAGGTTTAGGGTCGCGCAGGATTGTTTTGCGGCGAAGGCCTGCAGGCGCGCGGATTTCGCCTCAAGCGATCGCAGGGTGACATCCTTTCGCAAAGGATCGGCGGTCCCGGTGCCATAAAAATGGGTTTGCGCGCCCGAATAGGTCATGTCGCAACCAAGAAAGGCCATCACCGTGGGCCGCAAAGCATGCAGCGCCCAATAGGCTGCGGTGAATGCCATGGTGCCACCTGCATAAACAAACCCACCCATTGCGTTCTGGGCTGGGACATAGGTTTCATAAGTTACAATCTGCTGGCCATCGCGCAGCATTTCGGGCTGGCGGTCCTTTGGGAAATCAGACGGATGGACAAGGTAATCCCAATCGTCGCGGACCCGCCATGCATTGTTGATGCAGACAACGGTATCAAACGGCGCCCGGGGCCAGGCCGCGCAGTCAACAACATTCGGGCCACTGCCGAGCATTAGGATTTTCATACATATTCCCCTCGTTTTGGTGCGAAGTAGCACCGAATCGAGGGGTGTCGAGCTCGTAAATGCCTCCGGCGGGAGTATTGTCGAACCAAAGAAAACGGCGAAACGGGTGCGCGCCCCTCTGTCAGTCACTCGGTGCATCAAGAGGGGCAGCGTCTTCTCCGGTTACGGCCATCGGCGCTCCCGCCTGTACCGCCTTCGTAGGGTGACGCGTTAACCTTAATATTTGGTAACGTTTGTTTTCTTTGGTTCCAAAATACTCGCGGGGAGTCCGAAGGACGGGGCAGCCAGCCCCATTTTCCTTGATGGCGTGTAATAATGCTGCGAAACGCCGCTGCGTGCGTTGAATGATTAGGCGCCGAGTTTGGCGTGTACTTCGTTCAGATCGATTTCACCGATGGGCATTTTGTTACCGGGGTTTTCGAAATCGTATTTGAACAGATTGAAGTCTTTTTTATAGATTTCATACATCAGGTGCATGGACAGATCATCGAAGTAGTCTTCAACGGGGTGGGCGCGTTTGGGGCCATGGCCTTCCGATTCATTGAAGCGCGGAATTTCCCCGAGATCCACGGCATTGGGGACTTCGATCCCGTCAAGCACTTGTTGCATCCCGTCGTTGAACTGTTCAGTCCAGAAAATTTTGTCATAGCGCCCGCCGTTGACAATGAACGTGCTGATATGGCCAGACATCGCGGACCAGTGGATGTCTGGGTCCATGGGGCGGCGATACTTGATGGTGTCGCGTGCAAACAGTAAAAAGCGGCGGAACGATTTGACCTGATCGAAATCAAAGTCATCTTCTGGTGAGCCGACCTCGATCCCGTATTTCTGAATGAGCAGCGGGACGAGGTTGCCGCGGTATCGTTTCCCGTTGCGCTGGATCCCGCAAATCTTGTCAAAGAAGCTGGACAGGATGCGGGTATAGGGGTTGCGTACGCAGGTAAACGCAAAGCTTTTGTGGTTTTTGACGTTTTGCGTGATCAGCGGCTGGCTGTCGTCCATCGCCCATTTGTGCATTCCGCCTTGGGCGTCATGGATGTCGCCATCGAAAAACTCACCATGGTCCGAGTAATACATGATTTGACCGATGGTTGAGCAGGCGCATTTTGGCACCACGCGGTAGACCACACTTTCGGTCTCAGTCATCCAGGTGCCGGGGAAACCCATGTCGCTCGTCCTTATTCTTGTGCACTTAATTCTCTTAAGCACTGATTTTCGACAAAAAAGCAAAGAATTCGTGTTTATTCAATGCGTCTTCACGTTTACATATGAAAAACAGTCACACCTTTAGGGGAATATTGTTTCCACAATGGCACGAATAGCCTTTATCTTGCTGTGTCACAAAGACCCTGAGGCGATTGTCCAGCAGGCTGAACAGTTGACGGCTGTGGGTGACTATATGGCGATCCACTTTGACGCGAGCGCGCCGAAAGCGGCCTTTGCCTATATTCATGAGCATCTTGGCAACAATCCGAACGTTGTTTTCGCGAAAAAGCGGATCAATTGCGGGTGGGGCGAATGGTCGTTGGTGCAGGCGACTTTGCATGCGGTTGAAGCTGCGGTTGATGCGTTTCCGCGGGCCACGCATTTTTATATGGTGTCGGGCGATTGTATGGCCGTCAAATCTGCCAGCCACGCCAAAAAGCTGCTGGACAGCGACGATTGCGACTACATCGAGAGTTTTGATTTCTTTGAATCCGATTGGATCAAGACCGGTATGAAAGAGGAGCGGTTGATCTACCGCCATTGGTTCAACGAACGCACGCATAAGACGTTGTTTTACAATTCTTGGTGGGCGCAGCGAAAACTGGGGTTGGAACGCGAGATTCCCGCAGATTTGCAGATTATGATTGGATCGCAGTGGTGGTGCCTGCGGCGGCGCACGATTGAATGGATCATTGATATGACCCGCAATCGGCCCGACGTGATGAAATTTTTTCGCACCACTTGGATTCCGGACGAAACATTTTTCCAAACGCTTGTTCGTCATCTTGTGCCGGAACCTGAGATCCGCACCCGCACGCTAACATTCTTAATGTTTACGGATTACGGGATGCCTGTGACGTTTTATAACGATCACTACGATTTGTTGTTGTCGCAGGATTTCTTGTTTGCGCGAAAAATCTCGCCGGAGGCGAGTGATCTGAAAAATCGGTTGGGGATGCTTTGGGCGTCCGAGCGGGAAGATTTCAAGATTTCCGATGAAGGGCAAAAACTGTTCGGGTTTTTGACAGGGCGCGGACGGATCGGCCGGCGGTTCGCGCCGCGGTTCTGGGAAACAGAAACGTCATTGGGGCGCGAGCGGGAATTGCTGATTGTGGCGTGCAAAAAGTGGCACGTGGCCAAGCGGCTTGTTGGGTCGATCAAGCATCACACCAATATTCCGTGCATCGATTATTTGTTTAACGAAGAAGACACCGATCTTCCTGATCTGGGGGGCATTCAAACCACGTTGAGCAAACGAACGCGCCACCGCCGTGCATTGATGCGGATGTTGTTTGATTACTATGATACGGATCGATTGATCATTTGTCTGGACACCGCCAGCCTTGATTTGATGCAGGATTTTTTCAACGATCGTTCGACCACGCGCCTGCTGGAGCTGGAATGCGATTTCAGTGATGAATATCTGATTGGTCATGCGAAACGTGTTGGGCTTGCCGGGGAACAGACAGCTGACGAAACGATGGAACAGCTTCTTCCGACCATTCGGTATGACGTGATTTATGAATCTGATCGTCTTCGCGACGCGGGGTTTGAAAACCACCTGCGGGTGCGCGAAGTCGCCGGTTCGGATGAAAATACACCGCCGATCGCTGAATTCCTGAGCGTGGGTGAAGATGTTGCGCGCGGGGTTGCGCAGACACCATATCTATTTGCCGACTAAGGGAGAATGGCGATGCAGTTTGCCTATGACGATCAGAATATTTTTGCCAAAATCCTGCGGGGCGAGATTCCGAATAGGACGGTGTTTGAGAATGAACATGCCTTGGCGTTTCGCGACATAAACCCGCAAGCGCCGATTCATGTCTTGGTGATACCCAAGGGGCCATACATGTCGCTGGATCATTTTGCGCGCGATGCGTCGCCTGATGAACAGGTCGGATTTATGGCCGCCATTGCAGAAGTCTGTCGGATTGAGGGCGTTGAGGACGGGTTTCGGGGGATTTCAAACACCCGCGATCACGGCGTTCAAGAAGTGCCCCATTACCACATGCATATTATCGCAGGTCGCCCGTTGGGCCCGATTTTGACGGGCTGACGCCCATCAAGATCGGGTTAGGTTCAAGAACACGTCTTCTAGATCAGGGTCTTCGGTTCTGACGTCTTTGATGGCGATCTTTGCATCCCGAACAAGGTTCAAGACATTATCCGCGCGGGTTTCAGATGTTTTGTACGTAAACGCGAGCGTTCCATCGCCGCGTCGTGCCCCATCGATGTTGCTAGGAAGAGGTGGCAATTGTGTGTCGCGGTCTGGCGTGATGACAAGCGTTTTGGCATCCAGCTGGCCCAATAAATTTGCGGTGGTGTCATTGGCGATGACTTGGCCGTGGTTGATGATCGCGATTTGATCACACATCTGTTCGGCTTCTTCGAGGTAATGAGTGGTCAGGATGATTGTCATTCCGTCATCATTCAGGCGGCGAACATTTTGCCACAACAGGTTGCGCAATTCGATGTCAACGCCGGCGGTTGGTTCGTCCAACACCAATATTTGCGGGCTATGTACCAAGGCTTTGCCCAAAAGCAATCGGCGGCGCATTCCGCCAGACAGGGACCGCGCGTAGGCGTTTGCTTTGTCGGTAAGACCAATCAGTTCGAGCAGTTCATCCGTACGGCGTTGGGATTTGGGCACACCATAGAGCCCGGCCTGAACATCCAGCGACCCGCGTGGCGTGAAGAACGGATCAAGATTGGGTTCTTGGGGCATGATCCCAATACTGGCGCGGGATTGGCGCGGGTTTTCGTCCTGATCAAAGCCCCAGATTTTGACGTGACCCGCGGTTTTGGTCACCAAACCTGCGAGGATGTTGATCAATGTGGATTTGCCCGCACCGTTCGGCCCCAACAGCCCAAAAATTGACCCGCGCGGCACGCAGAGGTCCACGCCATTCAGCGCATCTTTGGCGGTCGTGCGTTTGGTGGCAGCATATGTCTTATGCAGACCAGAGATTTCGAGCGCATTTTCCGCCATAAGCCGTTTTCCCGCCTTGTTCGTGGGCTGGCAGTTGGTAGAATACTGCGCAGTTTCCCAGCACCTAGCGTGCCACAAGCCAAGAGGCAAATTCATGACAACGTCCGCACCAGAGACCCAGACCGTATCAGAGTGGCGGATCGCCTGTGATGGTGGAGACGGCGCGTTAGGCCATCCGCGCGTTTGGTTGCAGATCGCCAAAAAGCAGGGTTGGGTCGAATGCCCTTATTGTGATTGCAGGTATGTCCACGAGTCTTTCGCAGAGGCGTCGTGAATATACGAATTCCAGCGGCACTGATTGCCTTTGGTGTATTCGCCACGATCCTGACCCGAATTCCGTTAAAGATGGACGCGGATGATTTAGGGTTCGGCGCGGCGATATTTGAAATGTACCGTTTCTTTACGTTGTGGACGAACACACTTGTTGGGCTGGTGTGTGTGTGGATTGCGCGCGGGGGGCGGCCGGCGCAGTGGATGACAGCCTGTTTGGTGCTTGCGATTGTTGTGGTCGCGGGTGTCTATCATGTGCTGCTGGCCCATTTGAACGACTACACGGGTATTGACTGGGTGATTGATCAGATGTTGCACACGGTCGTGCCAATCGCCTTTGTCGCCTTTTGGCTGCTTGGGTTGCCCAAGGCGCAATTGGGTGTTCGGGATATGATCTATTTTATGGGCTATCCGTTGATTTATTGCGTTTATGCGTTGGGACGTGGGGCGTTGGATGGGGTGTATCCCTACGGGTTCATCAATGTCACCAATCTTGGGGCTGCTGGCGTTGCTGTAAACGTGGCGGGTTTGGTCGTGGTGTTCGCGCTGGGCGGTTTAGCCCTGATTGGGACCGGGCGCATGGCTGCGCGCCGCGCTAGATGAAACAAGCCGCGTATCGGGCGCTAACGTGTGTGTTTGGGGCGATTGCGGTTTATCTTGTGGCGGCGGTGATCGGGGCTTTTGTGCCAACGCGGGCCACACAAGTTGCGCCAGACCAAGACACGACCTGGATCATATTGATCCGCGGACAGATCCATTATGACATCTTGTTGCCCGTCGATCCGCAGACCCGCGCCCAGTTCGAGTTTGTTCAAGACGCGGGCGTTCCGTTGGATCATGTCAACGCGCGGTGGTTGTCGGTGGGCTGGGGCAGCGAGGCGTTTTATACGACAGCAGGACGCTATCGCGACATATCTGCGGGCGCTGTTTTGCGCGCGGCGACGGGCGATGCAGGCGTGATCCGATTTGAAGTTTACGGCCCGCTTCCGCCAGGTCCGCATTTCTATCCGGTCCAGATCACGATGGCGCAATTGGACGCTTTGCGCGCGACCATCCGTGCCGACATTGCAGCCCATCCTGCCCCTCTTGGGTTTGGCGGGTACACGCCCACGGATGCGTTTTTTCCTGCGGCGGGGCGGTTTCATGTGTTTCGGACCTGTAACGTTTGGATCGGACGGAAATTGGCAACAGCCGGGTTGACCTTCGGGGCGTGGACGCCGACGCCATATGCTGTGACGCTGTCGATGTGGTGGAATGGGCATTTGGACACGCCAAGCGATTGAACCTAAGCCCTGCGGGGGATACCAAGGCAAAGCGCAAAAGGAGTTCACACTATGGCATTCGGCAAGGGTCACCATCTGCATTTGATTGACGGATCGGCGTTTATTTTCCGCGCCTATCACGCGCTGCCGCCGCTGACGCGCAAATCTGACGGATTGCCAATCGGGGCTGTGTCGGGGTTTTGCAACATGTTGCAGCGCTATGTCGAAGGCAACGTGGGCGGGGATGTTACCCATGTGGCTGTGATTTTCGACAAAGGGTCTCATACGTTTCGCAATGACATGTATGATCAATACAAAGCCAACCGCGATGCCATGCCCGAAGACCTGCGCCCACAGATGCCGCTGACCCGCGATGCGACGCGCGCGTTTAATATCGCCTGTGAAGAAATCGAAGGGTTTGAGGCCGACGACATCATGGCGACCCTTGCCCGCCAAGCCCGCGACGCGGGGGGGCGCTGCACAATCATTTCAAGCGACAAAGACCTGATGCAATTGGTCGGTGGTGGCGTTGTTATGATGGACGCGATGAAGGGCAATAAGGTTATTGATGTCGAAGGTGTCGAAGAAAAATTTGGCGTTGGCCCTGATCGCGTGATCGACGTTCAGGCGCTTGCGGGGGACAGCGTTGATAACGTTCCCGGTGCGCCCGGTATCGGTATCAAAACCGCGGCTTTGCTCATCAATGAATACGGGTCGTTAGAAGAGCTTCTTGATCGCGCGGGCGAGATTAAACAACCCAAGCGCCGTGAAACACTGATCAATCATCGGGCGCAAATTGAGCTGTCCAAGCGGCTTGTGACGTTGGACGATAACATGGATCTGCCGTTCACCTTAGACGATCTTGAGGTGAAAGATCCGGTCGTCGAAGACCTGATGGCGTTCCTGACGGCGATGGAATTCCGCACGATCGTCAAACGCATTTCTGATCGTTTAGGGGTCGAGGCGCCGGTGATCGAAGATGTGGCCGCGCCGATGGCTAATGATGCACCACAACAGCCTGCATTTGATGCCGACAAATACGAATGGGTCAAAGACGCCGCCGCGCTTGAGGCGTGGATGGAACGTATTTATGCGCGCGGTTATGTGGCCGTGGATACGGAAACCACTGGCCTAAATGAAATGCGCGCTGATCTGGTGGGCGTCAGTCTGTGTGTTGAAGCCGGCGAGGCCTGCTACATCCCGCTGACCCATAAGGGCGGCAAGGCGGATGATCTGTTTGGCGATGATGAATTGGCCGACGGGCAAATGGCGTTTGATGCCGCGCTCGCCATTCTGAAACCCATGCTGGAAGACGACAGTATCCTCAAAATCGGGCAGAATATGAAATACGATGCGAAGATTTTCGCGCGTGTGGGCATTGCCGTGGCCCCGTTTGATGACACGATGTTAATGAGTTACGCGATGAACGCGGGCACCCATAATCATGGGATGGACCGTTTGTCAGAAACCTATTTGGATCACACGCCAATCCCGATCAAACCGCTTTTGGGCACGGGGAAATCCGCAATCACCTTTGATCGGGTCGATGTGGCTGAGGCCGTAAAATACGCGGCTGAAGACGCCGATATTACGTTGCGTTTATGGCAGGTGTTCAAACCGCAATTGCACCGCGCCCAAGTTAGTCGGGTATATGAAAGTATGGAACGCCCGTTGGTTCCGGTTTTGGCGAAAATGGAAATGACGGGCATAAAGGTGGATCGCGATACGCTTAGCCGTATGTCCAATGCCTTTGCGCAGAAAATGGCGGGGCTAGAAGATGAGATTCACACCCTTGCGGGGCGGTCTTTCAACGTTGGGTCCCCTGCGCAGGTTGGTGAAATCCTGTTTGATGAAATGGGGCTTTCGGGCGGCAAGAAGGGCAAGACGGGTAAATATTCCACCGGTGCCGATATTCTTGAAGATTTAGCAACGGAACATGATCTGCCAGGCCGCGTGTTGGATTGGCGGCAATTGTCGAAGTTGAAATCGACCTATACGGATGCGTTGCAGACCCACATCAATGATGAAACCGGGCGCGTTCATACGTCCTATTCCATCACCGGGGCGAACACGGGGCGGTTGGCCTCCACCGATCCCAATTTGCAGAATATTCCGATCCGGTCCGAAGAAGGTCGCCGCATCCGAGAAGCGTTTGTGGCCGAGGATGGCAAAGTTTTGGTGGCGTTGGATTACAGCCAGATTGAGTTGCGGATTTTGGCCCATGTCGCGGGCATCGACGCGTTGAAACAGGCGTTCCGCGATGGCCACGACATCCACGCGATGACCGCGTCCGAGATGTTCAATGTGCCCTTAGATGAGATGACCAGCGATGTACGCCGTCAAGCTAAGGCGATCAACTTCGGCGTGATCTACGGGATTTCAGGCTTTGGCCTCGCGCGCAATTTACGCATCCCGCGGGCCGAGGCGCAGGGGTTCATCGACCGCTATTTTGAACGGTTCCCCGGCATCCGCACCTACATGGACGACACGGTGGCCTTTGCTAAGGAACATAACCGTGTTGAGACTTTGTTTGGCCGCAAAATCCACACGCCCGAGATCAACGCCAAAGGCCCCGGTGCAGGGTTCGCCAAACGTGCGGCCATTAACGCGCCCATTCAGGGGACGGCGGCGGATGTGATCCGGCGTGCGATGATCCGTATGGATGATGCGATTGCCCATCTGCCTGCGAAGATGCTGTTGCAGGTCCACGATGAACTAGTGTTTGAAGTGGATAAAGATGCGGCGGATGATCTGATTGGCGTTGCGCGCGAGGTGATGGAAAACGCTGCAAATCCTGTGGTGAAGTTTGATGTGCCG
>CAYOSK010000064.1:0-14683 GCA_964406585.1 uncultured Octadecabacter sp.
CCCGCCTACACACTTTCCAGGCGTGCGCCTTCGACCACTCGGCCACCTGTCCGTACGGGGGCGTTTAGCTGGAATGTAGCGGGGGATGCAAGGGGTCTTTGCGGCTATGTGGTTAGTTTTTGCGCGTAAACCACAAGACAGCGGCAATCGCGCATTCGCCGATCGCGGCCCCGAGGATTGTCCAACTTGCGGTCCCTGCAATCCAAGCCGATAGACCGGTGAATGCAACGCCCACAAACGTTACGGCCATTGCCAGTGCGATCGCATCGCGCAATGCGCTGCGCGGGGCAGATGCAGCGGCCCAAAGCACCAAGGCGAACCCCAAGAAAAGCGGCGATGCGCGCCGCGTCATAAACACAACCCCGTCCCCCGCCGTGACACCGTAAACAGGCGCATAGGCTGTCGGCACAACAAACAGCAGTACAAACAAGACAGCACAGACTGCGGCCGCGATGCGCGCGGTCAACCGAAAGGTCATGTTGTCAGATGCACATAAACGCGGCGGTTTTGCTTGCCCTTCTTTTCGATTTTACCTAAACGCACATCGCCGATTTCAGCGGTGTAGCGCACATGGGTACCGCCACAAGGCTGAAGATCGGCTGTGTTTTCGCCCTCTCCGATCCGCACAAGCCGCACGTGCCCTGCCCCTTTGGGTGGCTGCACAGACAGTGTTTTGACCAGATCCGGGTTTGCGGCCAATTGCGCATCCGTGATCCATTCGGTGCTCACTTCGAAATCACATCTGATCAGCTTGTTGAGCATGTCTTCGATCGTGGTCTTATCTTCGGGGGCCTCAGGCATGTCAAAATCCAGCCGTCCCTTATCCGCGCCAATCGAACCGCCGGTAACAGGCAGAGGGATGACGACAGACAAAAGATGCAGCGCTGTGTGCACACGCATATGGCGGTGGCGGCGTTCCCAATCCAAGGTTTGTATGACAGCGGCCCCAACCGCGGGCATCGCATTCGGTTCGGCTGGAACCAAAATAATCGTACCTGCCTCGCCCTTTACGGCGGTCGCAATATCAATCTTGCCGCCGTCCCATGTCAGGGTTCCAGAATCTCCGGGTTGCCCGCCGCCTGTTGGGTAGAAAATCGTTTCATCTAAAATGATCCCACCCTCGTCCGTGACAGCAAAAACAGATGCTGGGGCATCGCGCAGATAAGCGTCTTCTATGAACAGGGGTTTGGTCATTCGCGCGGGCCTTCGTTCTCTTGATCGTCTTTGCCCACAGAACCCAAGGTTTCGGGGTTGCGCAACCACAAGTCACGCTGCGCGAAGGGAATTTCGATTCCTTCTTGGGTGAACTTCTTGGCAATGGCGTGATTGATTTCAGACTTCACACTCAGCACGTAATTCACATCTCGCAAGATTGCGCGAATTTCAAAATCAAGGCTGTCGGCACCGAACCCTTGGAACACAACGCTGGGCGGCGGGTTCAGCAAGACCATTGGGTGTGCTTCTGCGATTTCTTGCAACAGGCCGCTGACCCACTGTGTGTCGGTGCCATAGGCCACGCCAACGGGCACGATAACACGGCCAACATTGTTACCGCGTGTCCAGTTGGTCACCTGATTAGACACAAGATCAGCGTTGGGCACGATAACATCCGTGCGGTCAAAGGTTTCAATCCGCGTAGAGCGCACAGAAATATCACGCACATAGCCCATCTGCCCGCCCACTTCGATCCAATCCCCTTTGGAAATCGGGCGTTCGATCAGCAAAATGATACCAGACACAAAATTGGAAACGATGGTCTGTAGACCAAAACCAATGCCAACTGACAAAGCACCAGCGACAATCGCCAAGCCACTGAGATCAATTCCTGCCGTGGTGATCGCAATGACAGCCGCCAAAAATATCCCAAGGTACCCAGTTCCGGCGACAATGGCGTTCTGCCCGCCCGCATCCAGTTTGGTGCGCGGCAACACAGTCGTGCGCAAGGCCGCCTGAATAAGCCGCGTTACTGTGTAGCCCAAGACAAAGACAACAGCGAACAACAGGAACGAGGTTGGCGAAATGCGGGTTTCACCTATTGAAAATCCTTCGCGAAACTGCGCCCAGAGTTCAGTTATATCCGTCACCTGTGCCCCCCAAATGACGGCAAGGACCGGCAGAGACACAACAATCAATAAGAAGCCAATCAAAACCGGGATCAGCGCGGTTTGTGCCGCGTTGTCGGATTTGCTCATGACGGTGTAGATGTCCACAGACAGACGTTGCAGCATCACCAATATGCCCAAAACGAACACCGTTATCGCGGCTGGCAGGGTGATTGCGTCAAACGCATTGGAATACCCAAGCGCGGCGAAAACCAGCCCTGCAATTGCCGCCAGCATCAATCCACGGCTCAACAAGGCCCTGAGGGTAACACGGGCCAAACGTGGTGCATCATCAGCGACGTCCGGTGCAGTGTCGCGTAACGTATGGCCGAACCAATAGAGAGCCCATGCCACGACGCCGCCGAACGGGAACATCACGACCGCGCTTATGATAGCGTCAAAGGTGTTGACCTGCACAAAGACGGACACAAACCCGTACAGCAAGAGGCCATAGCCCAACCAAACAAAGCGCCGATGCGCGCGCGGGGACGCGTCGTCTGATAGAGACAAGAAAGAGTCATGGATTTCCGCGTCCTTAGGAAACAGCTGCCCTGCGATCCAGTGCGCTAGAATTGGGAACAAACCCAGCATCGGCAAAGCCTCAATGAGGGTTCCCATCCTCCGCCCCATCATGCCCGACAGGCCAAGTGCGCCGGTAAGGGCCAAAAGGCCAACAAACGGGATCGCCAACTGACCAAACGACAAAATAAATTCGACCGCGCCCTGCCCGCGTCGTGTGCGCGCGACAATTCTACGCGACAGCGATCTAAACCATGATCGTCCCCGTACAATCGCGACAATCGCCACAACCATCAACGCCAGAACCGCAGGCAATACATCAATAAATTGGGCACGACGGCTCGGGGTGTTCAGGGCGCTCGCGACTTCGCCGCGCAATGACACACCAGAAACGACCAAAGCCGTCCATGTGCGGGTCCAGCCTGCCGGATTAAGCGGACTTTGCGTGCGTTGCGTAAACTGATCGGTCTGGCGTTCGCGAATAAGACCGTCGATTTCGCCAATTAGGCCATTGGCTTGGGTGTAGGCCTCAACGGCGAGTGTCACAGGTGCGCTCAATTCGCGCAATTGCTGGTTCAGCTCATCGCGCCGGTTCGCAATCCTTGGGTCATCCGTTGCCTCTTCGTTGGCGTCCCCAAGGGCGGCAATCTGCGCGCGCACCGTTTCAATGCGCGATGCATTTATGGATTGGCGATTCAGAAAGATGTCGCGCCAGTCCACCAGTTCGCTTCGCAGGTTGCCAAACACGGTGTTAGACGCACGGCGATCCTGAAGGGCCACTTCAATCCGTTCGGTCAGCGCATACCAATCATCCGCTCCGTCAAATGCTATCGCCGCAGAGACCGGCGGCGGGGTGATCGGGTCTGCGTCCTGCGCACATAAAACGCTCGCACTGAAACACCAGACCAGACACGCCGCAAAAAGACGTATCATTCGTCTTCCATCACCGACGGAATTGCGCGCGGTTCAGCGTCAAGCCAGCTGGGCACGGGGAGGTTTTTGGATCGTAAAAATTCTGGGTTAAACAGTTTGGATTGATATCGCGTCCCATAGTCACACAGGATCGTCACGATCGTATGACCCGGCCCCAAATCACGGGCCAAACGCATTGCACCTGCAATGTTCACACCGGACGATCCCCCAAGGCACAAGCCTTCGTTTTGAAGCAAATCAAACACAATCGGCAAAGCATCCGCATCGTGAATGTTGTAGGCATAATCGGGCTTCAGGTCCTTCAGGTTTTCGGTGATGCGAACCTGACCGATGCCTTCGTTGATGGACCCGCCTTCGGTCATGCTCAATTCACCTTTTGTGTAATAATTGAACAGCGCGGCGCCATCTGGATCGGCCAAACCGATTTTGACGCCTTTGGGCTGCAAAACATGCGCAACGCCTGCAAGGGTACCACCAGAGCCAACAGCACAAATGAACCCGTCAACCTTACCGTTTGTCTGATCCCAGATTTCTGGACCGGTCGTTTCGATATGCGCCTGACGGTTCGCGACATTGTCAAACTGGTTCGCCCAAATGACCCCTTCGTTTGTGTTTCGGGCCAGTTCATGGGCCAGACGTTCGCTGTAGCGCACAAAATTATTAGGATTGCGATAGGGCGCGGCAGGCACCTGCACCAATTCAGCGCCCGCAAGGCGCAGCATTTCCTTTTTCTCTTCGCTTTGGGTTTCTGGGATCACAATAACCGTTTTGAACCCCATTGACGCACCGACAAGCGCCAGCCCAATCCCTGTATTGCCGGCCGTCCCTTCAACGATGGTGCCACCGGGTTTCAACAAACCCTTTTCCACCGCATCACGAATAATGAACAGCGCCGCACGATCCTTGACCGACTGACCGGGGTTCATAAATTCAGCCTTGCCCAAAATTTCGCAGCCGGTTGCGTCCGACGCGGCGTTCAGGCGGATCAAGGGGGTGTTGCCAACTGCGTCAGCAAGGTCAGAACGAATGGTCATAGCACGCGCCTTTCATATTTCATCATAGGTGTAAGTGAGCCCCGCGCGACCTTCAACCAGATGCGCGCAACCGATCACGATTGCGCGCAAGCCAATGACCCGCAACGATCAGCGGCAAAAGACGGAAATCACCACCATTCAAGGCCCGATCAAAAGCATCCCATTCCATTAGATGCGATCGAATGTCTTCCGCCTCGTTTTCCTCACCACCAATGCCGTCCGTGCCGTCAGGTAAATCACAAAGGCCAACGTAGACGAAGAAATGTTCGGTGGTTGTCCCCGGACTTGGGTAGGCGGCTGAAACGCAATGCAAATCACAAAGCGTCACCCCCGCCTCTTCGACGGCTTCGCGACGGGCCGCATCTTGGGGTTCTTCGCCCTGATCAATCCGCCCAGCGATCGGTTCCCACGTCCATGGGTTCGGGTCGCCCCGCAGATAGGCACCGGGTCGGAACTGTTCAACAAGCAATACACGGTCGCGCACCGGATCATAAGGCAGCACAATCGCGCAATCTACACCGACAAAAACAGCGCGGTTCACAGGGTCAGACATGGACCCATCAAATCTGCGAAACGTCAGATCAAGCTCTTCGACATTGAAAAAGCCCGCGTATTGGCGGCGTGCTTTGCTGAGGGCCACGTTTTCACGGCCAAGTCCACCATTGCTGGGCGTGCGCTGTGCGCGTTGGCGGGACGCCGCGCGCGCCATCATGTTGGAATAATTGCGACCCATGTCGATAGCATCAACCGAGCCAACAGCGCTCATGGCTTCATGGGCGGTCATGGTGGTGACTTCGCCCATCGCGGCAATCCAACCTTCGCGATCCCAGACTTCGGCGGGTTGCCACCGCCCCTCTTGAGGCAAATAGGCTGTCACATTGCGCGGGCTTTGGGTGTCATCCAGCACGATGAAATCGACGCGGTCATAACCGAACGCCTTTTCATAGTAGTCAAGGCGCGTCAGCGCGTCTTCATTCAGGCCCGACACGATGACCCCTTCGGCGACACTGCCCGTTTGCGGGTGCATCATCGGAAAGACCTGCCCTTGGACACGGCTAACAGCATAATCGCGCCGCACAGCCCACCGCACACGCGTACGCACATCGGCATCCCCGCTGACAACTTCCAGCAAAGGCATGTGCAGCAATGTGCCGAAAATGAACAAGTCCATCAGCTAAACCTACGTCCTACAGCCTCAACGATGAACGCCGCCACAAGGCAGCCCACAAGCAAAGTGCCAATAATTTCAGCTGTCATCATCATGGTGCCGTGTTCCATAAACAACTGGAACACATCTGTAATCGCTTCGCCCGGGCCGTCATAGCGGCGCCGTAATGATCGTTCCACCATGACGACGCTTGAATTGAAAAACAACGCCATCACCACCATCGCCACCATCGACGTCAAGCCATAGCTGACCGCATTGCTAAATCCGCTGCCAGCCCGCGACCCTGCAATTGTCCACCCTGCAAACACCCCAAACGCCGTGTTCAATTCCCGAAAATAGCCAAGATTTGTGCCTTCGGGAAACAACGGGGTGATCAGGGATGTGGTGTACCAAGCCAAGGCACCAAACAAAATGGCCCCGATCAATCGTCCCATAGTCGGCATAGCGCTGCTCCTCGGTGTTCGCGCGGTGCCCGACCTTTTTATTGGGTTGGTCGGGTCACCGTGATCTGCGTTACATCGCAAATACCCCCGCGAAAGGCCCCCGCGCAAGAGGCGAGATAAAAGTTCCACATCCGGCGGAACCGATCATCAAAGCCCATGTCAGACACTTGATCCCATTTTTCATTAAAGGTGTCATGCCAGCGGCGCAGCGTTTCGCTATAGCTGTCTCCGAATTCAACGGATTGCGTGACCTCCAATCCTGATTTGCGAATTGTATCGCGCAGGATCGTTGGCGCAGGTAGCATCCCGCCCGGAAAAATATATTTCTGAATGAAATCAACGCCGCGCTTGTAGACTTCCCAACGTTTGTCTTGAACCAAAATGATCTGGAACGTGCCCCGCGCACCCGGTTTCAACCGATCACGAACCGCGTCAAAATACGTGGTCCAGTACTTTTCACCCACGGCTTCAAACATCTCAATCGATGCAATCCCGTCATACGTTCCCGTTTCATCCCGATAATCTTGCAACTTGAACGTGACCTGATCTGACAAGCCCGCCTTTTGAATTCGCTCAACGGCGTAGTTGTACTGTTCCTTTGAAATGGTCAGGCCCGTCACCTTTAAACCGCGTTCTTTGGCGGCATATTCGGCAAATCCACCCCAGCCACAGCCAATTTCAAGCACGTGATCGCCAGGCTTGGCCCCCATTTCATCCACCATAGAGGCATATTTCTGGGTCTGCGCTTTTTCCAGATCCTCTTGCCCGGTGATGTATTTGGCTGACGAATACGTCATCGTATCATCCAGCCACAGCCCGTAAAAATCATTACCAAGATCATAGTGATAACTGATGTTTTTCTTGGCCTGACGCTTGGAATTGCTCTGCCACCAGAACCGCAGCTTTTCGTAGGCCCGGATCAGACCCTGCCCCGGAAAACCGTCATAGATCGCTTCGGCGTCGTCACTGACCAAATCCATGAACGCCATCAGATCTGGCGTGGACCACCATCCATCCATGTAAGCTTCACAAAACCCAAGATCCCCCTCGCGGATCAATCGCGCAAACAGGTCCGTGTTGTGAATTTCAAGAACGGCAACATAGCCCGCCTTTTGTGCTTCAGCGCGAAACGTCCGTCCATCCGGTAAAATAAAGTCCACACGCCCAGCGGGCAGATGTTTCATCATGTCAAAGACGGAGGCAAAGTAACGAGGCAAATCTGTTTGCCCCTCGGTTGTCGTGAAAATCATCGACACTCCCAAGTGTGTGTTATTGTTGTCTATTGTATACGGGCAGAGTGATGCCTTGGTTTCACAATATGTTAACCAACGACGAAAAAACTGTCACGCCTCAAAACGTCAGCTTTACGTGACACATCAAAAACTGCGGTTCTGATAGGCCTCCAACGCCCTTTGCCGCCCTTCAGCCGGATCAACAATAGCGGCGGGATACCGATCATGCGGCGTCAACGTCCAGCTTTTGGGTATTGCGTCAAAATAGGCCAACGCCGTGTCCGGTGGGCTTCCCTGCCCTTCCGCAATCCATGCCCGAGCGTAATTGCCCGCGCGATCAAACTTGTCCAATTGCGTGACCGGATTGAACACCCGAAAATAGGGTGTCGCGTCAGGACCGGACCCCGCCGACCACTGCCAACCCATCGCATTGCTGGCCGGATCCCAATCAATCAAACAGTCCTCAAACCATGCAAGCCCCACCTTCCAATGGGTCATCAGGTGTTTTGTCAGATAGGACGCGACGATCATCCGCCCGCGATTGTGCATCGTACCGGTAACATACATCTCACGCATCGCTGCATCGACAAACGGTATACCCGTTCGTCCCTGTTTCCATGCAATCACCTCGGGCGTATCTTCGGTGTTCCAAGGAAATGCATCCCACCCTTCTTTCCAGTTTCCGCTTGTAATGCGCGGGGTGTGATGGGCCAGATGATAGGCAAACTCACGCCACACCAATTCTTTACAAAACGTCTCCGCACCCGCCTTTCCGTCCTGCATGGCGCGCCAACCTGCGTGCCAACACCGGGCGGGGCTAATCTCACCATATGTAAGGTTTTCACTCAGCCGCGATGTCCCCTCCACACTCGGCAGATCGCGGTTCGTGTCATATCGATCAACCTTTTGCTCGATGAACGCGCTCAACCGTTCGCGCGCCGCGTCTTCCCCCACACAGATATGGCGTTGCAAAACCCGCGCACCCCGGTCCATCCCGCGTCCAAAGGTCAACTCCGCCACGGCGTCCGACGCAGGCCAGCTCTCGGGCGCCCCAATACGCGGCACAGCCAAGGGTTCAGCCACATCGCGCCCACGCACCATTTTCCACATCGGCGTGAAAACCTTGTAAAACCCGCCTGTCTTTGTCTCCACCGTCCAGGGCTCAAACAAAACATGGCCCGCGAAAGACCGCACATCGATCCCGTCACTCTTCAATGCTGCCTTCACCCGGGTGTCGCGCGCCTTGGACACCGGATCATACAAGCGGTTCCACACCACAGATTTGGCGCCCACCTCTTTAATGACACTGCGCAAAACGTCCAAAGCCGGCCCGCGTCGCAATATCAATCGCGACCCAACATCCTCCAAAGATTTCGACAGCACGCGCAGGCCTTCACCCAGCCGAAATCTGGGCGCGGCCCCCTGCTGCTCGACAACCTCATCATAAATGAACACAGGCACAACCGGCCCGGCTTCACAGGCCGCCACAAGCGCGGCATTGTCCGCCAGCCGTAAATCCCGCCGAACCCAATAAATCACAGGTGTCATGTTCTGCTCCCCTATCTGGGTCGCAACCTAATCCGCAAAGCGCCCGCGCCTAGCTTCTTTGGTTTAAAAATACTCAGTCGGGGTCGGCGGGCGGGCGCATTTGCCTTGGCAAACAGTCCCGCCCCCGACCATTAGGCGTTTACATCAACAACAACACGGCCTTTGACCTGGCCCTTCAAAATGTCGCGGCCAAGCCCCGGCAAATCGCTCAGCACCGCAGGCTGAATCATCGCGTCCAGCTTATCCATGGGGAGATCCTTCGCGATCCGCGCCCACGCCCGCACGCGATTGTCATAAGGCTGCATCACGGAATCAATCCCGAGCAGATTTACACCGCGTAACAAAAACGGGATCACGGTCGCGGGCAATCCGGCCCCACCTGCAAGCCCAACCGCGGCGACAGACCCGCCATATTTCATCTGGCCCAGAACGCGCGCCAACATGTCACCGCCAACCGCGTCAACACAGCCACCCCATGTTTCCGCCTCAAGTGGGCGTTTCGTGGTCTCGTTGAGCTCTTCGCGCGCCACAACCTGCGTCGCCCCGAGCGATGTCAGATACGATGCTGTTTCAGGCCGCCCCGTCACACCCGCAACATCATGGCCGAGATTGGCCAAAATCGCCGTTGCAACTGACCCAACACCGCCGGCCGCACCCGTTACAAGAACAGGTCCGTCTTTGATGCCGTGATCTTCCAATGCCATCACCGCAAGCATCGCCGTAAATCCGGCCGTGCCCACCGCCATAGCCTGACGCGTGTCCAACCCGTCGGGCAGCGGAACCAGCCAGTCGGCTTTCACGCGGGCCTTTTGTGCATAGCCGCCCCAATGGGCTTCGCCCACGCGCCAGCCCGTCAACACAACCTTGTCACCCGCCTTGTATCGATCATCCGAAGACGTCTCGACCGTGCCTGCAAAATCAATTCCCGGAACGTGTGGATAGGTGCGCACCAATCCGCCGCCCGGCCCGACGCACAGACCGTCTTTGTAATTCACCGTCGAATATTCAACAGCCACGGTCACGTCACCATCTGGCAATTGGTCTTCGCCGATCTGCTGCACGCTGGCGCTTGTCTTACCCTCGTCGTTCTTTTCAACAATCAAAGCATTGAACATCTTGTTTCTCCTAAATTCCTCTTGCTGCGGCCCGAGGTGCGGGACGCACTGCGCGCGGTCTGCGCTGTTTATATCCAGAATGTTTCTTGCACCACCGCCGGAAACACCCCCGCCTGCGTGACAACATCAACGTCTGTTCGCGGGTCCCAATGGGTCATGCGCACCATACCAATGGCGACATTCGTTTCAAAATCGGGCGACCACGCGGATGATGTCACGGCACCGATTTGGTTTTGCCCTTCGGCGTCCATAATCGGCCACGCGCGATCACATGGTGGCAGTTCGCCTTCAATCCGCAGACCACGCACCTGTTTAACAGGCCCCTCTTTGGACACACGCAGCAGCGCATCACGGCCAACACAACCAATCGCTGTCTGGGTCGAACAAAAGCGCCCCAAACCCGCTTCATGTGGCGTGTTATCGCGGGTCATATCATTGCCATAAGACAACAATCCGCCCTCAATACGTTCAATCAGGTTCGGGCATCCGGCATGAACGTCGAGATCTTTGCCCGCTTCCATCAGGGCATTCCACAATGGCATGCCGAATTTCGATCCCTCAACATAGACTTCAAATCCGCCTTGCTTGGAATAGCCGGATCGCGCCACAACCATGTCTTGGCCCATGAATTCAAAATGACCATACCGGAAGAATTTCAGGTCATTGACCTTGTCTCCAAAAATCCGCGCGGCCAGTTCACCTGCTTTGGGCCCTTGAATAGCCAGCGGCGAAACATCTGGTTCATCCACCATAACATCCAGACGAAGACCGTATGCCAGCCCTTTGATCCAAAACAATAAATCGCTATCTGCAATAGACACCCAGTACCGATCATCCGACAGCATGACAGCCACGGGATCATTCAACATCCCGCCGGTTTCGTCCACCATCGGCACATAATAACACATGCCCGGCAGCATCCCGCGCAAATCACGCGGTGTCAGCATCTGCATCAACCGGCCCGCATCAGGGCCCCGGATTTCGACTTGTCGTTGAACGGAAACGTCCCAAACCTGCACAGCAGATTTCAAGTGGTGGTAGTCTTCCACCACGGATCGATACACAGTTGCCAAAAGCATGTGGTTATAAACTGTGTATCCTTTCACGCCTGCTGCTTCGACCCCGTCTGAAAAGGCCGTGCGTCGTATGCGGCGTGATGCTGCGATTGTCGCCATTGTTAGTGCTCCGTCATAAAGGCAAGATCGGTATCGATTGGCTTTTGGCCTGCTGCGGTCATCATTGCGTGGATTTGGCCACGGTGGTGGGTTTGATGGTTGAAAAAGTGCGTCACACACAAGGCCATCGGATCGGTCATGTTTCGTTGTTTGAGACCGGAAAACCATGTCAGGTCCCCGGCAAGATCGGCGGCGTCCAACGTCGCGGCCCAATCCTTAATTTGGCCGTCCATCCTGACACGCATCCGGTCCCATTCGCCCTTGTCTGACGTGATTTCGCTGTGTTGATCGGCCCCAACTGGGGGCGGATCAGTGGCACCAAAACGGTTTAGCCAAATCATATCGGCCCACAAAACGTGGTTCATGGTCGCAAAAATAGATCCGAAAAAGGCACCGCGATCCAACCGCAGATCTTCTTCGTTCATTGCTCCAACTAGCTCACGTAAACCATTGTTTTGCCACTGATTGTATTGCGCCATCGTCTGGCAATACTGGCGCGTGATCACGGCTTGGGGCCTTTCCAGTCAATTGGGCAAATCTCTGCGGACATGCCGCCAAAATCCCAAACCCGACCATAATCGCGCACCTTGGATTTCAGGCCTTTGGCGGCGATGATATCCGGTCCCATCCAATATTTCGAATTGGTGATCATAACGGGATGATCCGGGTTTCCCCCATCAATCATTTCAATTTCACCGGCGATCTTTCGACCGATATAAAGCCCACGCTTGGTGCCCTCGCGCGTGATCTCAACCTTTTCGCGCTCTGCGCCAATGATCTCGGACACAAGGAAGGTGAACAACCCTGTCGTACCGCCCGCTGCGCCACTGAAGATTTTTAGCAAACCGTTATAGGCTTTCTGCGTCGACCGTTCGTCCACATAGGCAGCAACGCGCCAGTTGCCTTCCCCCATACGTCCGGGAATATCAACCAACAGCCCAACGTTCAGACCGCTTAGGTCCTCACCTTCAAAATGGCCCTCATCGATGGCGATGGCCATCCAAGCATGACAATGCCCTTCCGTGGGCGGATGCGCGCCCAAGGACACAACGCACGGGCAAAACACCGTGCAAGAACAGTTCAAAAACAGCTCGCCCTTAATCGCCCAATCTGTTGGGGTCATTTTGCGGCGCAAGGGGTGGTTTTCCACCCGGCTGTCGATACGTTGGCTAACTGGCAATTTGTCAGCAGGTGCGCGTTCAGTTTCCATGTGACCCTCCTAGAGTGATGCCCAAACGGGCAATGCAACGCCAGCAAGGATCAAAATGACCCCCATTGGCTTCGTAATTCGATGCCCAACCGCGGGCAGCTTTTCCATAATCATAAAAACGGTGGCGAGGCCCATCCAAAGCAGGCTCATTACGCCACCGACAAACCCAAGCGCCATAAATCCCCAGCAACAGCCCACACAGAATGCCCCAAGACCAAGCCCCATGCGCAAACCGCCGACAAATCCGGTTTTCCAATGGCCAAGGAAATACATCATGGGCGCGTGGCAAACACCGTGGCAGACCTCTTTCAGGCGGGTGAACTGGAACAGTCCAACCACAATCAACAACCCACCCGCAAAAAGCGCAGAAGACGCAATGCCAAGGGCATCAACCGCCCCCAATGCAATAAGCCCAACCTGTACACCCGAAATAAGGGCAGCAAAGCCCACCCAAACGATGAAATACCCCAGCAAAACGCCGAACCACCCAGCACGCGTGCCATCCGCACTTTGCATCAGGTCTTCGTAACTGCCCAACGTTGGAACCAACGTCGGCAACATCATTGCCGCCATCATGATTGCCCACATTGGAAACAACGCGCCAAATGTCACCATTGGCATCATGTTATCCCCAACGGGCCGCCCAATAAG
The DNA here is from genome assembly GCA_964406585.1 of uncultured Octadecabacter sp. GTDB lineage: Bacteria > Pseudomonadota > Alphaproteobacteria > Rhodobacterales > Rhodobacteraceae > Octadecabacter. Next base: position 13,131 of record CAYOSK010000064.1, read on the forward strand.
ATCAACGCCTGACATTTGTGCCATCACAAACATCAACCACCATGCAAACAGGATCACGGCAAAGAACCCGATCCACAGCAAAGACCTTGTGTTGAAAATGGCTGACACAGGCGCGCCCTCCCCGGCGTTGTGTTTGGCGACTCAGTTGCCATTTAAATGTCAGACGTTTAAATGTCTGACAAATGAAAAATGCACCTGACCTTTCTGCGCAAATCGCCAAGTCCATCCGCGACGCGATTATTTCTGGCGATCTCGCCCTTGGGGAACGCCTACCCAGCGAAGCCGAACTAAGCGAACAGTTCAATGTTTCGCGCTCGACGGTGCGCGAAGCGCTCAAACGTTTGGCCGCTCAATCCTTGATCCGGACGCAACGTGGTGCCACCGGCGGCGCCTTCGTAAACAGACTTAAATTCGAAGACGCCTACGGCCAGCAAATCACAACCTCTGCACTGCTTTTGTCGATGAATGCAGTAGATTTTGACACCGCCTGCGAAGCACGGTTTGCGCTAGAACGCGCCTGTGCGCCCCTGTCTGCCGCACGCCGCACGGCGGATCATCTTGCCACCATGCGCGCTGAAATCACCCGTCAGGCCCAACCCGGCCTAAGCGACGAAAGCTTTTGTGCGTCTGATGTCGCCTTTCACCGCGCCTTGGTAGATGGCGCAGGGAACCCGGTTCTGTCCTATCAGCTTGCTGGCGCGGTGGAAGCCATCGAACCGTTGATGAACATGATCACCTTTACCGCCCGCAGCCGCGATCACATCGTGGGTCTGCATACAGCGATCGCCGATGCACTAGACCGCCGCGACGCCCAAACTGTCGATATGTTGTTGAGCGATCTTGCAACTTATACATCGCAGTTGGGCCAATCCGTCGCTGATGCGTCCAAAAAGTGACCCATCACAGATGCACATGCGTACCTTGAACACCACATAAGGACACGACATGGACCTGTTGAACCAACTCATCGCGCTGCTGACAATCTTTTTTGGTGGCTTTGCCTTCTTGGCACCCCGCTACACCGCCGGTGCGCTCGATCTTGCGACCACCTCCTCCACAATGGGCCTGTCAGAACTGCGCGCAGGATCGGGTGGATTGTTTGTTGTTATGGGCCTGTGGTGCCTGATTTCCGCAGGATCCGATGCGTATTTCGCGCTTGGTGTGGCATATGCGGGCGCTGGCCTCGGGCGTGCGGTTTCGATCCTGATCGACAAGCCGCCATTGCGAAAAGCCATTATTTTTCTGGCGTTTGAATGGCCACCCGCCGCGTTTCTGATCTGGAACAACAGCCTAAATTGAACCCGATTTTCGCGTCTTGGGTTCAAAAATATGGATATCCCCTTTGCAACCCCACCCGCGACTGCCTATATGTTTGGTGTCCTTCGGGACTATGAACATAAACGCGCTCGTAATAAGCGGATCGGACCCGGGGGCGGTACCCGGCGTCTCCACCAAAAACCCTCGTTTGGGGTGTGCGGGGACGAAATAGGATCGACGAACGTCTAAAGGGGTTAGCTTTGTTTCGGTGAGTTACCACCGTTATCGGTACGTTT
>CAYOSK010000065.1:0-11822 GCA_964406585.1 uncultured Octadecabacter sp.
GATGGCTTGGTGTTGTGAACAAGACATCAGTTTCACGCGGCAGGTTTTCAGGTTGTAGACCGTCCTGATCAACCTTGATCGGATGCAGATGACACCGTGATTGTTCCAGAATACCGCGAAGGGCAGGGTAGCACGGGTCTTCTATGGCAGCGTGGCGGCGCTGGGTCAGCAAGACTTGCGCGGTCAGCCAAAGCGCGTTTTGCGCCCCAAGCGTCAGTAATATTTCGTCCGGCTTTGCCAGAATGCCGCGCCGTGGCAGGGTTTGTCGGGCAATGAAATCCAGTAGTTTTGGATCGTCGGTGTCAAAGTAATCCGTCGTTAGGGAATCGAAATCCTTGCGCCCCAATGCTTCTAATGCGCACAGCCGCCAATTTGCTGAATCGAAAAGCGTCGGGTCGGCTTGTCCGTAGATGAAAGGATAGCGGTACTGCGACCAATCTGACGGTTTGGACATTGTCTCCGCAGATGTGAATTTCTGGCCAATCGCGCGGGTCCAATCGACCGTGCTATGATCAGCCGCCATCGCCGGAAATGCAGGGGGTTCGGGGGCGTTGTCAGATACAAAATAGCCAGACCGGCCCTGTGCGACGATATAATCGTCAGCCAAGAGTTCGGTAAATGCCAGCGTTACCGTAATCCGGCTTACACCAAGGTGCTGTGCAAGTTTACGTGACGACGGGAGCTTTTCGCCCGGGCGGAAGCGACCGGCCAATATCCCCTCGGCCACCAATTGGCGGATTTGGGATTGAAGGGTGCCTTGGGCATCCTTTTGCAAAAAGAACGTTTCAACGGGAAGAGCCATAAGGCCACCTTAACTGGCCTCATGGCGGAGGTAAACTGGTCTTATTGTTGCTGGGCGACTGCAGCGGCAAAGGCCCGGCTGTCCACAGCAAGATTCGCTTGGCTAAATGGGGTCTTGTCGTCTGTTGCGTTGAAAAACTGGCTGTCCACCGCGATGATTTTCCACTGTCCGTTCACATCCAGCAAAAAAGGTGATCCGCTGTCGCCTTGCGCCGTGTCACATTCGTGCAGAATCGAATTGTCTTCGAACGCTTCAACGATACGGCAACCTTGGTTCCCCGACATGTTGTCGCCCGTATCCCAGGAATAGCCCGCCTGATTGACGATCAACCCAGACCGCGCAATTTGGGATAGATCCATTTCGCCAAGTTCGTGGATATCAAGAAACCCGATTGAATCCCCAAGCGGCGTGTCCAAAACCACCAACGCCCAGTCATGGCCGTTGCCACCCCCTGCGGGTTGGGTATCGGGCGAATAGGACGGATCGAATACAGCGCCTGTCACTTTTGCTTCGCCCACAGATTGGCCCAACGACTGACCCGCAGTGAACCGTAGAGGCGTTATGGTTTCGTTTCCGGTGTCCGTTACGCAATGTGCCGCCGTAAGAACAAGCGACGGGCCAACCAGCGTTCCTGTACAGTTCCCATTTGGCAGTTCAAGCGAACCGATCGCTGCCCAAGGCATTTGCGTCGCATCCACCAAGAAACGATCATCGCGCCCAAAAAAATGGTTTTCCAAACCAGCGGGGCGGGCGCGGCCCAAACAATCTGCCGTATCGCTAAAGGCTTCGCAGGTGCCATTGCCGCCATCGGTTTCGTTGCAGACCCCATCAAAGGCTGTGTTGCATGTGTCGGTCCTGTTACGCAAATACGCGACAGCCGCGCAATCTGTCACGTCTGTACCGGATGTACAGTTGTCAGTTCCGATGCCCGGTTCGTCGCATTCGTTATCATTGGCCCAGCGGCATGAATCTTCCCCGCCAAGCGCCATCGCACGGCAATCTGTGGCATCTGTTCCTGCTGCGCAGTAAATTGTGCCGCCGAATGTGGCATCGTCGCATTCGCCGTCATTGGAATATTCGCAGCTGTCATCGCCAAGACCAGCGCGCAAGGTGTCAGGCACCAATTCCATCAACCGCGCGAGCGCTTCGGGAGAGTTGCCGAACATGTCACAATCGGTCGCATCCGATCCGTCCACGCACTGTCCGCCGCCGCCATACCGCAGTTCATCGCAGGCACCATCATTGGCCCATTCGCAGCTGTCGTCATCGATGCCAGCGGCCAACAGGCGACAATCTGTGGTGTCGGTTCCTGCGTCACAATATCCGCCGCCACCATATTGGGCCTCGTCACATTCGGCATCATTCGCGTATTCGCATGAATCTCCTCCGCCGGTTGGGGCCGCAGTCGTCGATTGCACCTCCATCAAACAATCCATTGCATCCGTCCCAATGTCACAGGCCCCTGTACCACCAAGATTGGGATCGTCGCATTCGTCGTCATAAGACCAGCGGCACGTATTATCGCCCAAGCTGAGGATCGTGGTGTTCGCAAAACCAAGCGCTTGTGCGCGCGCGATAAAGTCGTTTTCGCGCTGCACTTGCCAGATCGCGCAATCGTTGGTGTCAGATCCGTCCTGGCAGGACCCCGAGCCACCGTAGCGGTATTCATCACATTCGTTGTCATTGGCGAAGGCACAGCTGTCATCACTGATGCCCGCGCTAAGAAGGCTACAGTCAAGGGTATCTGTTCCGTCGTCACAATATCCTTGGCCGCCATAGCGCGCCTCGTCGCATTCGTTGTCGTTGGCATATTCGCACGTGTCTTGTGCGATTGCAGGGGCCGCAATCATTAGGGTCAACAGGATCAGGAATGTACGAAGCATGAAATGGCCTTTGTCTAAGATCGATGATCACAGCATGGCGCAAAACAAAGGGCTGGGTCCACCTTCGATCCCAGCCCTTATGCAATTTAATTGTGAATTTAGCCAAATACGCGGGTAAGGGCACCATCCACAGCCGTCGTGATCTCATCGATATCATCCGGCGTGGCAATCAAGGCAGGCGAAAAACACAAAGTATTGTTCTTGCCGGGCAAAGATCGGTTCGTTGCGCCAATGACGACACCTTGTTGCATGCAATCCCCGACAACCTGCGCGACCATTTTTTCGTGAACAGGATCTTTGCTGTCGCGATCACTGACCAGCTCTGCCCCGACGAACAAGCCTTTGCCCCGAACATCGCCTATGACTTTGTGCTTTTCCGCGAGAGCATGCAGGTTGTTCATCATGCGATCGCCCATTGCCAGTGTATTATCAAGAAGGTTTTCGTCTTCGATGATACGCATATTTTCCAGCGCGGCTGCAGGGCCTGCCGTACACCCACCAAACGTGGAAATGTCGCGGAAATAGTTCATCGGGTCAGTCGCGTCGTCTTTGAACAGATCGAACACCTTTTCGGACGTCACACAGCACGAGATCGCGGCATAGCCCGATGCGACCCCTTTGGCCATCGTGACAAAATCAGGTTTGATTCCATAGTTTTGATAACCGAACCACACACCCGTGCGGCCGACACCGCAGACGACTTCGTCGATATGCAGCAGAATGTCGTATGTCTCGCAAATCTCTTGAACACGTTCCCAATAGCCGTCTGGTGGGGTGATCACGCCGCCGCCTGCGGTCACGGGTTCGAGGCAAAGGGCGCCAACTGTGTCGGGGCCTTCGCGCAAGATAACGTCTTCGATCTGATTGGCGGCCCAAACGCCGTAGCCTTCATCAGGTGCGCCGTCTTGTTCGTGTTTGCGGTATTCAAGGCAGTGTGGCACGCGCACAAAGCCGGGCGCGAACGGGCCATATTGTGCATTGCGTTCATCCTGTCCGCCCGCCGACATCGTGGCCAAGGTAGACCCATGATAGTCGCGGTCACGGTACAGGATTTTGTGTTTCTTGCCGCCATAGCGTTTGTGCGCAATTTGGCGCACCATCTTAAACGCCTTCTCGTTGGCTTCGGACCCGGAGTTTGCGTAGTAGACCCGCGTCATACCGGGCATCTTCGTGATCAGTTTTTCAGCATACAGAGCACCGGGAATTGACCCGACCGTTCCGCCGAAAAAGTTCATTTTGACAAGCTGATCACGCACGGCATTCGCGATGCTTTCGCGTCCATAGCCAACGTTTACGGTCCACACACCGCCAGACACGGCATCAATATGTTCTTTGCCATGCTGATCCCAGACACGCAGGCCTTTGCCTTCAACGATGATCCGGGGTTCACCGGTTTCAAACGGTTTGTGCTGACTAAGGTGATGCCAAACGTGGGCGCGATCCGCGTCGACAATGTGGCTAAGATCGTTCGGTGTCATTCCGTCCATAGTAAAGCCTCCTGCTGGAATCAGATGCGCTGTGTTGGCGCGATGTCATACTATCCCTACGATCGGCTAATACGAATAGGGCCAGTAGCCACCACATGTTATGGCCAAATTTAGATAGCACACGCCACAAACCGTCTTGACCTTCCAGTTATGGGAACCCTTATAAGGCGTCTCAAAGGGGACTGTTATGGCAGCATTGCGATTCGAAGTGGATGGATTGAACTGCGGCGGTTGCGCCGCGCGCGCCGAAAAAGCGATGGCTGGCGTGAAAGGTGTTGTCACCGCGCATGTCAATCTTGCAGACCATACCGCAACCGTCGAGGCCTCGGGAGATTTGGCGGCCATCATCGCGCAAGCATCAGCAGACGCGGGCTACCCGGCCAAATCCATCGCGCGGGACGCGATTGCACAAGACCGCGAAGACGAAACCCCGGCTTTAGCGCGGGCCACGACACGCGCAGCGATCCTGACCTTGCCGATTTTTGTAGTGGAAATGGGTGGGCATGCGGTGCCTGCGCTACATCATTTCGTGGCGCAGACTGTGGGCCTTCAAACTAGTTGGATCATTCAGTTTATTTTGGCGTCCCTCGTCTTGGCTGGACCGGGGCGGCTGTTTTTCCGACTAGGTGTGCCTGCATTGATGCGCGGCGCGCCGGACATGAACTCGTTGGTGGTTTTGGGGGCAAGCGCCGCTTGGGGCTATTCCACGGTCGCGACATTTTGGCCGTCCCTTCTGCCCGATGGGGCTGTTGCCGTCTATTTCGAAGCCGCCGCAGTGATCGTGACGCTGATCCTGTTGGGCCGCCTTCTTGAGGCGCGTGCGAAGGGACGCACAGGCGCCGCGATCAAAAGGTTGATTGGCCTGCGACCGGAAACGGCCCAAGTGGAACGCGACGACGGTGTCACATCAATCGCGATTGATGCTGTTAAGATTGGCGACATTATTCACCTTGCGGCAGGTGAACGTATTCCCGTGGATGGCATTTTGCGCCGCGGTTCTGGCTTTGTTGACGAAGCGATGATCACTGGCGAACCCTTGCCTTCAGAAAAGGCGACTGGGGATTCTTTGATCGCTGGAACAGTGAATGGCAACACGTCGCTGGTCATGGAGGCTCGCGCCGTCGGTCATGACACGATGCTGGCACGCATCATTTCACTGGTTGCCGAGGCGCAAGGCGCGCGTTTGCCGGTTCAGAATTTGGTGAACCGCATCACCCTTTGGTTCGTTCCTGCCGTTATGCTGATCGCGGCCTTAACAATTGCTGCATGGCTAATCGTGGGATCGCTTCCGTTGGCATTGGTTGCGGGCGTATCGGTTCTGATAATTGCATGCCCCTGCGCGATGGGCTTGGCGACACCAACATCCATTATGGTTGGCACAGGCCGCGCGGCGGACCTTGGCGTGTTGTTTCGACGCGGGGATGCATTGCAAACACTGCAAGGTGTGGATGTTGTGGCTTTTGATAAGACAGGCACCTTGACCAACGGAACCCCCGTTGTCGTGTCTTCAACAGTTGCAGACGCTGATATGGCTTTGATTGCAGCCGTTGAGGCCGCGTCCGATCACCCTTTAGCGCGCCCCATTGCGGCCCTTTTTGAAGGCCCGTTACCACCCGTCGATAATGTGACAACACTCCCCGGTCGTGGTGTGCGGGGGACGGTTGATGGACGTGATGTTGCCGTCGGAAACGCGGCATTGATGGCCGAGGTCGGTGTCACCCCAAAGGGTGATGTGGGTGCGGGCGAAACGCCAGTGTGGGCCGCCGTTGATGGGCGGTTGGCTGGCGTCATTGCGCTTTCGGACGCGGCAAAGCCAACCAGCCGCGCGACGGTTGCGGCACTTCGCGCACGCGGCGTCGATGTTGCAATGATTTCTGGGGATACAAGCGCGGCGGCCCGTGCGCTGGGCGATGCGCTTGGGATTGATCATATCGTCGCCGAAGTTCTGCCCGAAGGCAAAGTGGACGCGATCAAGGCCTTGCAACGCAACAACCGCAAAGTTGCGTTTGTTGGGGATGGTATCAATGATGCTCCGGCTTTGGCAGCGGCGGATGTAGGGCTTGCGATGGGCAATGGTACGGATGTTGCGGTTGAAAGCGCTGATATTGTTTTGGTGTCGGGCAATCCTGCGGCGGTGGCCCGTGCCATTGAAATCAGCAGGCGAACGCTGCGCAATATCTGGCAGAATTTGGGTTGGGCGTTCGGGTATAACGTTGTGCTTATCCCTGTCGCCGCACTGGGTTGGCTGACCCCGCAATTGGCGGCGCTGGCGATGGCCGCCTCCAGCGTTTTGGTTGTGACAAACGCCCTCCGCTTGCGATGGGTAAAGGTAGACGGCCTATGAACATCAAAGACGCAGGACAGCGTGTCGGGTTAGCGGCAAAAACGATCCGCTATTACGAAGACATTGGTTTGGTAACGCCGGATCGTGCCGCCAACGGCTACCGTGATTTCAGCGCCGCCCATCTTCATAAACTGGCGTTCATTGCGCAGGCGCGTGGCCTTGGGTTTTCGATTGAAGACTGCCGAGGGCTGCTTGCCCTTTGGGAAGACCAAGCCCGCGCAAGCGCAGATGTTCGTGCGATCGCCAAAGACCATCTTGATGCGATCGAAACCAAAATTGCGGGGCTGGTCGAATTGCGCGCCACGTTGTCTGATCTGGTCAACGCCTGCGCCGGAAACGCGCGCCCTGATTGCCCGATCATTGATCGGTTGCAGGGGGCGAACCGTTAAAAATCTACAGTCACGCCGGGCAAATTCAGCGACTTGATCAAATCACGAAGTTCCTGTCGGGCGGCAACGTTCGAAATATTGAGACCTTTTACGCCAACGTCGCGAAGATCCAACAGCGTCAAGCCGCGCGGAAAGAGTTCGCGGAAAATGACCCGTTCGTTAAACCCTGGCGCCGTACGAAACCCGATGCGGCGCGATAGTTTTTCGATCGCCGCTTCCATCTTTTGTTTGTTCACCATGTTCTGCGCGCCCATGCGGTTGCGCACCACAACCCAGTCAATGGGTTCAAACCCGGCCTGCGCGCGCAACTGGCGGGCGTTCCAAACCATCTGAGAATAAACGGACGGGCCCGTGATGGTTTCGCCGTCACTGTCGATATGTGCCAACAAATCAAAATCGATGAAGCTGTCGTTTAGCGGGGTAATTAAAGTGTCGGCCAATGAATGGGCGACTTGGCTTAGGCGGGTATGGCTGCCCGGGCAATCGATCAGGATGAAATCGTTGTCCGGTTCCAATCCGGCCACGGCAACAGACAATCGGTGATCGAAAATGTTTTCACCGTCACGCAATGTCGCTGGGTCGACTTCTGGCAGATCGTGGTAGGTCGGTGTCGGCAACGACAGATCCTGTTCTGCCAGATACTTAGTACGGTTTGTAACATAGCGGCCAAGCGTTTGCTGGCGTAAATCTAAATCAAGCGTGCCGACCTTGTGGCCCATCCGCACGAGTGCTGTTGCCACATGCATGGACACGGTCGATTTTCCCGCGCCGCCTTTTTCGTTCCCCACGACGATGATATGTGCCACTGCCCCGGCCCCTTTTTTGCTGTCTCGGATCGTTGTCCGGTCCCGTGGCGTAACTATACGCTGCACCAGACGCAAGGCAAAGAGGGATTGACTTGGCGCTGCTTTGCCCCCATCTGCGGTTCAACTTCGATGCCGGCTGCCGCGTGAGCAGGCGCAAAACGCGCAAAGGCGCATCGATGATTGGTTCCCACCATCACGCAGGGGTGCCGCGCCAAAACGGCGGGCCATGACAGGCAGGGCATTCGGCCCGACCGTCAGCCTTTGGTGCTTTTCTGATGCGCGTGGTGGGGTGACCCCCATCTTATATTTTTGCGGACTGTAATGTCTGCCCCGATCCAAGGACGAATAATGGATTTTGATATGCTGGGCCTTGCGCCCCGATTGATTGCTGAACTTGAACGCCAAGGGATCACTGATCCGACGCCAATCCAAGCCCAGGCAATCCCCCATGCTATGAATGGCCGCGATGTCATGGGCCTAGCCCAAACAGGGAGCGGTAAAACGGCGGCTTTTGGGCTGCCGATGATCAACATGCTTTTGAAAGAGCAGGGTAAACCGGCCCCAAAAACCGCGCGCGCACTTATTCTTGCGCCCACCCGTGAGCTGGCCAAGCAAATTCAAGAAAATCTTGCCGCCTATACTCAAGGTACGCATCTTAAGACGATGTTGGTGGTCGGCGGTGCTGGAATTGTTGGCCAAATCCGCAAGTTGGAACGCGGTTGCGATTTGCTTGTTGCGACGCCGGGTCGTTTGATTGATCTGATGGACCGCCGTGCCATCCGGTTGGACGAAACATCGTTTCTTGTCCTCGATGAGGCGGATCAGATGCTCGACATGGGGTTTATCCATGCCCTGCGCCAGATCGCGCCAAAACTGGCCCCCAATCGCCAGACCATGTTGTTTTCCGCGACGATGCCCAAATTGATGGCTGAACTGGCTGGTGCGTTTCTGGATAATCCGATCCGCGTACAGGTGAACGCGCCGGGTAAGGCTGTTGATCGGATCGAACAATCGGTGCATTTCGTGGCCAAAGCCGCAAAGACCGATTTGTTGATCGAATTGATGGACAAGCACCGCGATGAACGTGCCATTGTCTTTGGCCGCACCAAGCATGGGTCAGAAAAGCTGCATAAGCTGCTTGAAAAGAAGGGGTTCGCATCCGCGTCAATCCACGGCAACAAATCCCAAGGACAGCGCGACCGAGCGATCACCGATTTCAAGGCAGGCAAAGTAAAAGTGCTGGTGGCGACGGATGTCGCTGCACGTGGCCTGGACATTCCCGAGGTCAAACACGTCTACAATTACGATCTGCCTAATGTACCGGAAAACTATGTTCACCGGATTGGTCGTACCGCACGCGCTGGCGCGGATGGTATGGCTATCGCGTTCTGTGCCCCGGATGAGATGGGCGAACTGCGTGATATTCAAAAGGCTATGAAGGCTGATATTCCTGTCGCCGGTGGCCGCCCTTGGGCCAAAGACGAAGAAGAGGCCAAACCGAAACGTGGTGGCGGTGGTGGCCGACGGTTTGGTGGCGGCGGTGGCCGTGGCAAACAGGGTGGCGGCGGTGGCCGTCCCGGTGGTGGTGGCAAACCGGGCGGTGGTAAACCTGGTGGGGGAAATCGCCGCCGCAAGCCGCGTAAGCCGTCCGCCTAAGGGCTAAATTTTTCGGAGAAGCTCTTTGAGGGTGCGCTGTTCGTTTGCGCTGAGCGGAGCAAGGATATTGGCCAAGGCGGAGCTGATGCCGCCTTGGATGTGTTCGATGGCATCGCGACCCAGTGCTGTAAGGGACAAAAGACTGGCCCGCGCATCTGTTGGGCACGGGCTTCGCAGTATCAGACCCTTGCCCTCCAACATTTGAACCAATCGGGTGACTTGTGATTTGTCCCGCGTCATCGCCGCGGCGACGTCTTGTAGTCGAACGGGTTCCTGTTCGGCGAGGGTCAACAATAGCGTTCCACCGCTTTGTCCGACGCTGAAATGATCAAAGTTTTTTGCGTTTTGTTGCAGGTCCACTGACATCCGCCGCATAAGGCGATCCACTAAGCGTGCAGTTTCTGTATCTGGCATTTCTTGCACCTAAATAGTTGATAAAGTCTACTAACATAACTTAGTTGACTATATCAACTTATTGGATGACCGCAAAGTCATCTTAATGCTGGAGAGCTAAAATGGCGAAAGATCAAACGATCGCCCTGAAAATCGCAACGGTTTTGTGGGTCATATGGGGCGCTGTGCATACGTTTGCCGGCATTGTCACAATGACGGGTTCAGCGCCTGGAAATATTGCAGGAATCGCAGATGCGGTGGACCCGGCTGTTTTAGAAGGAACATATCACGCCGCTGTTGATGGGCTTTTGAACCAACATGGTTGGAATTTGGCTTGGGCTGGCATCGTCACGATGATTGGCGCAGTGTTGATCTGGCGCGGCAACATGACCGCGATTTGGGTGACGGCGATGGTCGGTGGTCTTTTGGACCTTGGTTACTTTTTCTTCATGGACTTGCCGGGGTTCGTACACTTTGTGCCCGGCACCGTAATGACGTTCATTTCCGCCACGGCCATTTTGCTGAGTGGGTGGGTTTGGCTGGCACATCGAAATTCAACTTCTTAAGGCTCCAAAACCAACCATCTTTACGATCTGATCGTTGCCGCCCGCAATAAACCACGGGCGGCGACGTCTTGTTTTGTAAACAGGTTCAATTGGCCTGATAGATGCGGATGGTTGGTTCACTGGCGAATAAAGGTGCCAGTTTGGTGACGATGTCTTCGTTGAACAGTTCGCTTTGAAGATAGGCCTGCGCGTTTTCCACAGTGTCAAACCCGTGCAGAACCTGAACATCTTCGTCACGAACCAAAAGGCTTTTCTGCTCTGCTCCCGAAATTGTCGTCAAGAAGGGGTCTTTGTAATCAAAATAAATTGCTGCCGCTGCGGCACGGTCTTCTGCCTGAACCTGAACGGTAATTTCAAGGTAGGCCCCCGGATCCGCGAACGCGACGTTGGCGGTTAGTGTGAATGCGACGGCCGTGAAGAGTGATTTCATAGGATGTTCCTTTGATTAAGTAAGGGTCGTGCCGCATTTGTCGCCAATCTTATCACTCAAAGAGAAATTTCAATTTCTGATGTATTCAATCGAATTTGAAACTAATCCTTTGCCTCGGGTTCGCGTATGGTTTTTGCTTCGTACATCGTTCGCCCGAAAAGGCCGCCTTCATGAATTTCCAACATCTTCGCTTTGCCATTGCCGTCGCTGAGACTGGGTCGTTTACCCAAGCCGCCGACATTTGCTGTGTAACGCAGCCCGCATTGTCCAATGCCATCGGTCAGCTAGAGGACGAGTTGGGCGGGCGATTGTTTGATCGCACAACCCGTTCCGTGAAATTGACCGCGTTTGGGGACTCCATGATCGTGAAAATGCGCGATGTCGTGGCCGCACGGCAAAGTCTGCTGACCAGCGCGTCTGATTTCCTAAAGCGTGAAGATCGCACAGTTCGCGTTGGGCAGTCGCCGTTGATCAGTGCGGATTTTTCTAAAACGATGCTGGCGCGCGCGCGTAGATTCGATATCGACCTCGTCCTGACCGAAATGAACAAGGCTGACATCGACCCAGCCTTGCAAAGTGGAACTATTGATTTTGGCCTTTGCCCCGCCCCGCAGAAGGGTACGAATTTGCATTCGGCGCCAATCTATTCAGAGCCTTTGTTTGTCATAACCGATCAAAAAAATCCCGGTGCGGCCCCGTCTACATTGCAAGACATTAGCGGACGTAAAATTCTTCTTGTTCCGGACGACTGCGGGTTGTCGGATACGGTTCGGTTTTTGTTTGATGATGAACATGAGCCGCTTGATCCCTACGAAGGGCGTGCATTAGCGTATCACGTGTTGGAAAACTGGGCGCACCTTGGGATCGGCGCGACGGTTTTGCCTGCGTCCCAAGTCAGCAAACCAGAGTTCGCGGCGCCGTTGGTGTCGCGACAAGGGCACATAGTGTCTTTGACATTCGAAGCGCATTGGACAGATCGACAGAACGTTAGCCCGGTTTTTGATGCCGTCCTGATCTGTCTTGGGCTGGAACCGGACTAATCAGCTCCGGTTGATGGCTATTCCCA
>CAYOSK010000065.1:11922-14311 GCA_964406585.1 uncultured Octadecabacter sp.
TGACGAAAATGCACAATTAAGCTTGTTTTAGCGCACCTCATTTAGGTGGTTGAATATTGACGTGAATTGCGCGGACGCCAGATGCCAACGACCTTTACGGACCAGTTCTTTAATCTCGATCCCGCGAACCCTCCGCTTGAGGGAACCGCAGTTGCCTTTCAGGTCACTGACGCGATTGATCAAGATGATGATGGCAATATCGATCTAGCGGGCGGAGATACTGTGAATGGTCTGACCGTGACCGAAAGCTTCTCTGGGGACTCTGTTACACTTTCGATCGCTGGCGTTGGCGATGTAACCTACCTTGGGTCAACCTTCTATTTGAGTGACGGTTCAGCCGTATTCACGCCATTGGATGGCCAAATCTTGCAAGACGGTATTTTTGTCACGTCTAGCTTTGTTCCTGACCCCTCCTCCATTTCAACGGATAGTTTTGGGCCGCCATGTTTTTTGTCCGGAATGCGCATTTCAACCCCGCAGGGGGAAAGGCCGGTAGAAAATCTTGAGGTCGGAGATACCGTTTCTACGGTTGATGGTGGCGCAGCCCCGATTGCGTTCATTCAAACCAAAGACATCTCCGGTCGACACCTTGAAGACAATCCGCGGCACGCGCCGATCAGAATTCCCAGTAAAACGTTCTCAGCGCGCAAAGGCTGCGCCGATTTGCTTGTGTCGCCGCAACATCGGATATTGATTAAATCTGATGTCGCGCATCGAATGTATGGCGCATCCGAAATCTTGGCACCCGCCGCGCAATTGCTGGGATTTGGCGGAATTCGCCGGGAACGTCCAAATGGGCCGGTACGCTATATCCATCTGCTTTTGCGGAAACATTCGATTATTGAAGCCAATGGGATCAAGTCAGAAAGCCTGTTTTTGGGGAGCAGCATCTTAGCGAGCCTCTGCCGTACAGAACGGGCTTTGATCCGAAACAGACTGCAACCATCTGAGATATACGGCATGGTGCCCGCCCGCACATTTGCCCATGGCAAAAAGTTGAAACGTCTTCTTCAGCAACATGAACGAAGGGGGATACTGTTGATCCAGCCGCCAGTGGAACGGCCTGTTCAATTGTTACCCCATGAATAAACGCGTTTCGTTTATTTTGGCACATGAGGTAATTGGGCCGTGTGATAGCCCCAAACAAAAACGCCGCCCCAAACCGGGACGGCGTTTCAATGTGTCTAAACCAGTCGTGCTTTAGAAGCCCAGACCTTCGTACTTTTTCTTGAACTTGGATACGCGGCCACCAGTATCCATCAAACGCGCGCCAGCGCCTGTCCATGCTGGGTGAACAGATGGATCAATATCAAGCGCAAGCTGGTCGCCTTCTTTGCCCCATGTGGATTTCATCTGGTGCACGGTGCCATCTGTCATTTTGACGTCGATGACGTGGTATTCGGGGTGAATATCTTTTTTCATCTCGGCGGTCCTTATGCGTCTGCGCCGCTTTTAAGCGGGCGATAGTTTGTCTTTTCGACGATACGTGCGGATTTACCGCGACGTTCACGCAGGTAGTACAGCTTGGCGCGACGAACGCGGCCACGGCGTACAACAGTGATGCTGTCGATGTTGGTGGAGTAAAGCGGGAACACACGTTCAACGCCTTCACCATAAGAAATCTTGCGAACGGTGAACGACCCGGCGATGCCTTTGCCGTTCTTGCGTGCGATGCACACACCTTCGTAGTTCTGAACACGTGTGCGTGTACCTTCGGTCACGCGGAAGCCTACGCGGATGGTGTCGCCGGCTTTAAAGTCTGGGATGTCTTTGCCCAGTTCGGCGATTTGTTCCGCCTCGATTTGTGCGATCAGGTTCATGATCGTCTCCTATAGTGTCACGCGGTTGTTCCGCGGATGTGAGGGCGCCAGAGCTTTGGTCTTCATCGGGTCGCTCGCAGCGCCCACCAAAGGAATTATCCACCTATGTATGCTGCCCTGCGGGTCCGCGGTGAAGAGGTCGCGTCCAATACAAAACAGGTCCTGCGACTCGTTTGGGTCACGGACTAGCGCCGTATAGGGGCAGCGGGGCTGTGTGGCAAGGGGTTTGGGCCATGTTCGCCGCAGCTGGGGAACACAGGTTGTTCGACGTGGGGTGAGATGCCATTAATCACTGAAATACACCACTGGAAACCGGAATTTGAACATGACTACCAAACGCGCGCGATCCTCTCGGCCGGGCCTTCTGTCCCGCGCCATTGTGCCGTTTCTGTTGATCTGTGTGGGTGCAGTGTTTTGCACGGTGGGGTTCTATTTTGTCGCGGCAGAGCGTGCCTTTGAAAGCAGATCAGACCCTGTTGAACTGACCGTGACCGCGCTGGACACCAAAGACGCCGACAGCGGCCCCGTGTTTCGCCCAACGTTTCAAGCCATCGACCCCGACGGGCAGG
>CAYOSK010000066.1:0-14144 GCA_964406585.1 uncultured Octadecabacter sp.
CTGATGCGCTTTGGCCCTAAGAATTAGGCGTTGGCTTCGCGAATTTTGTCAGCCGCGTCTTGGTCAAACGTGACGCCGTTTTCTGAAAACAAGGTGTCGAGTTCGCCTGACAGTGTCATTTCAGTGATAATGTCACATCCCCCCACAAATTCGCCTTTGACATAAAGCTGCGGGATCGTGGGCCAGTCAGAATAGTCCTTGATGCCTTGGCGGATGTCTTCATCGGCCAGCACGTTGACGTCTTCGAACTCGACCCCCATGAAATTCAAAACGCCTGCCACACGGGACGAAAACCCGCACTGGGGCATGGATTTCGTGCCTTTCATGAACAAAACCACGTCGTTGGCTTTTACGGTATCTTGGATTTGTGTTTCTGCGGTCATTTCTTCAGATCCTTATTGCGGACAATCTTTTGATTGGCGCGTGTTATGTCGAGGTCTTCCATCCCTGATGAGCCTTTCAGGCTTTTGGGGTCGGGTTTCATTTGGCTCAGCGGGCGGCGATACCGATCCGCGAGCCAATCATCCGCCAAAATGGCCATGACGAGGGCAAGGCCACCAATTGTAAGCCAGCCCAGCATCAATCGGGTGCTTTTGTTGTTAGGGCCAGAGCATGCAAATCGCCATTGCTCCCGTCCATCTTGCCCTTAAGCGCGGCATAAACCGCGCGCTGCTGCTGTACGCGGTTTTTCCCTTTAAACGACGCATCGATGACTTCTGCCGCAAAATGGGCGCCATCATCGCCTTGAACGGTAATCCTACCGTCTGGGAAAGCATCGCGCAGCAGCGTTTCAATCTCGGGTGCGGTAATTGGCATCGGTGATCCCTTCTGGTTTCACAAAATGTAAGGCGCGACAATGATCTTCGCAAGGGTGCGTCTGAGATCAGCAGCCCCCCGAGGGGAGTAGTTTTGACCAAGCCGAAGTTTAAGCGAACGTGTCCGCAAAGGTGTTGCGAAAGACTGCACTGAGGTCCGCCAGAGGTGCCGACACTCCGCCGAAGCTTACATCCGTTCCGCCGAACTTACCGACTGTTTGTATCGCAACACCGGCCTGACCCGCGGCGATCATCAGTGCTTCGGCTTTATCAAAGCTACAGGCAATCAAATACCGCGCTTGATCTTCGCCAAACAGGATTTGGGTGTCGGTGTCGTCGAGTGTGATGCCAGTTTCGGCGGCTTCGGCCATTTCAAACCCAGCGAGCGCGAGGCCGCCATCGCTCAGGTCGGTGCAGGCATCAATCCACTGAGCATTGTCCCGGATGAAATCGCCGTTCAGCTTTTCGGTGGCAAGGTCAACATTTGGCGCATCGCCGTCTTCGCGGTTAAACACCTCAGCCAATAGGGCGGATTGGCCCAGATGCGTGCCAGTTGGTCCCACCAGCAGGGCGACATGGCCTTCGCGTGCGGTGCCTTGAATGATGTCATCAGCGGTCTTTAGCAAGCCAACGGCGCCGATGGTTGGTGTTGGCAAGATGCCCGTGCCATCTGTTTCATTATAAAGAGACACATTGCCCGAAACGATCGGCATGTCCAACGCGCTGCAAGCCGCGCCGATACCTTTGATCGCACCAACAAATTGCCCCATAATTTCTGGCTTTTCCGGGTTTCCGAAGTTCATGTTGTCGGTCGTCGCCAAAGGCGTTGCACCCACAGCAGTTAGGTTGCGATAGGCTTCTGCAACCGCCTGCGCGCCGCCCATTTCTGGGTTTGCCTTGACGTAGCGTGGGGTCACATCGGACGTAAAGGCGATGGATTTGTCCGTGCCGTGGACCCGCACAATGCCCGCTCCCAAACCCGGCGTGCGCACCGTGTCGGCCATGACTTGGCTGTCGTATTGTTCATAAACCCACTGCTTAGCGGCGTAGTTCGGGGACGCAAGCAATGCTTTCAGACCGTCAATCGGATCAATGTTTGGAACATCGGCAAGCGGTTCAGCCGCAGGCGTTTCCACCCACGGGCGGTCATATTCGGGGGCGGAGCCAGAAAGGGTCGCCAGCGGTAAATCTGCCTTCACTTCGCCATTGTGCAAGATCAGGAACCGGTCTTCGGCAATGGTTTCGCCCACGATCGCGAAATCAAGATCCCATTTGACGAACACGGCACGGGCCTCGGCCTCAAGTTCGGGTTTGAGGACCATCAACATACGTTCTTGGGATTCAGATAGCATCATTTCATAGGCGGTCATGTTGGGTTCGCGTTGCGGGACGTCTTCGAGGTTGAGTTTCACCCCAAGGCCGCCTTTGTCGCCCATTTCCACAGCTGAACAGGTCAGACCCGCGGCGCCCATGTCTTGGATCGAAATTACGGCCCCCGTGGCCATCAGTTCTAGCGTCGCTTCCATAAGGCGTTTTTCAGTGAACGGATCACCAACCTGAACAGTTGGGCGTTTGTCCTCAATCGTGTCATCAAATTCGGCAGAGGCCATCGTTGCCCCGCCAACCCCGTCACGGCCTGTTTTGGCACCAAGATAAACGACGGGCATCCCGATGCCGGAGGCGGCAGAATAGAAGATCTTATCTGTATCGGCCAAGCCTGCCGCAAAAGCGTTCACAAGGCAGTTGCCGTTATAGGCGGGGTGAAAACGCACTTCACCGCCCACCGTTGGTACGCCAAAGCAATTGCCATACCCGCCAACACCTTCAACGACGCCATGTACAAGTTGACGGGTTTTATGGTGATCCGGTTCACCAAACGATAAAGAGTTCATCGCCGCGATAGGCCGCGCGCCCATGGTGAAGACATCGCGCAGAATGCCGCCAACGCCCGTCGCCGCGCCCTGATAGGGTTCGATGTAAGAAGGGTGGTTGTGGCTTTCCATTTTGAACACCACGCATTGGCCGTCCCCGATATCGACGATACCGGCGTTTTCACCCGGGCCGCAGATGACCTGCGGACCTTCCGTTGGCAGCGTGCGCAGCCATTTCTTGGACGACTTGTAGGAACAGTGTTCGTTCCACATTGCGCTGAAAATACCGAGTTCTGTAAACGTCGGTTCGCGACCGATGATTTCAAGAATGCGGTCGTATTCGTCAGGGGATAGGCCGTGTGCTGAGATCAGGTCTTGTGTGATTGCTGGCTCTTGCATGATGGTCCCCCGTAGATGCTTGGCGGACGTGTATGCCAAGCAGGAGAAAGGGGCAACGATGTTTGGCGCGCGATTTTACAGCCCGATAAGACGTAGCGCGTGATCAGTGTTCGATTGGGCGGCGCAGAATGAATGCAGTCGGTCGATCAAAGCCCGGATGTGTGAACGTCGCCACCTGGACGAAGCCCAACGCTTGGTACACGTCTTGGTTTTCCGTCAGTTCGACACGTACATAAAGTTGGAGAGCTTCGGCGCCGCCAAGTTTGCCTTGACGTTCAGCGGTGGCGAGCAGGTCACGGCACAATCCGCGCCGTTGAAAAGTCGGTGACACCGCGATTTTTCCAATTTCGTATACGGGCCCGTCACCGTGGGCAAAGCCGCAGGCGATTGGAAGATCACCATCTAGCGCGAGGAAGAAATCCTCGGTCTTCGCCTTTTCGATGATGTCTTGCGTCGTCATTGTATCTACGAACGAGGGAGGATTGATGCGGCCGAGCATCGGAGCATAGGCCGCGCGCAACAGTAGTTCGAGCCGTAGCCAATCGTCAAAATCGGGGTTTAGTTTGAACTCTGTCATGGGGTCTTTTTACATCAAACAGAGGTGCGAAAAAAGAAAAGCCGGGCACAAGGCCCGGCAAAGTCCAACAGGGAGGTATAAAGCGGATGTCTCCGCTCCATGAAGATCAAATAGGTGGCACAACTGAGTCGATCAAGGGTTAACCCCCTATATGTAGTGCAAACCCGTCATGCGTGTGGCGCATAGGCCACGACCTATGCGGGTGTGTTCGGCAACTTATTGGGAGGTCAGGGCGGCATCCCGGATGCTTTTTCGATGGGCAATGATTTCATCTTGCACAAAATCTCGGAACGCCATGATACGTTTGGATTGGCGCAGTTCTTCGGGATAGGCGAGGAAAACCGGGACTTCGCCAGATTCGATGTCTGGAAGGACGCGCACAAGTTTTGGGAAGTCTTCGATCACATAATCAGGCAAAACACCGATCCCTAGGTCCGACAAAACAGCCTGAAGCACGCCAAAATAGTTGTTCACATGCAAAAGACCCGGTTTGTCATAGCTCAGAAGGTGCTGCACGAGCGTCGCACCAGCCGAGACCTGAAAGGCATTGGGGCTTTGACAAATCAGTCTGTGGCGCCCGATATCTTGTAGCTGATCCATCGCGCCTGCTTTGTCGAGGTATGCCTGTGACGCATAAAGGCGCATGCGCACGGACATCAGTTTCTTGCGAATTAGATCAGCCTGCGACGGTTCTTTCATCCGAATGGCGACATCCGCTTCGCGCATGGGTAAATCCAAAACCCGTTCTTCCAGCATCAAATCGATATTCAGGTCGGGATACTTTTCATAAAGCGCGGGCAGGCGTGGCGCGAGCCAGAGCGTGCCAAATCCCGTTGTCGTGGTAACCTTGAGTTCGCCAAACACCTCTTCGGCGCTGTCTTTGATCCGTGCAGAGGCGGCATCAAGACGCCGAGACATCGATTTCGTCGCATCAAACAGCAATTCACCTTGTTCGGTTAGAATAAGGCCCCGTGCATGACGGTGGAACAAGACAGTGGACAACGATTCTTCGAGCGCACGGATCTGACGCGAGACGGCAGATTGGCTTAGGTGTAGGGTATCGCCCGCGTGTGTTAAGGATCCGGCGTCAGCGACGGCGTGAAAGATACGAAGCTTATCCCAGTCCATTGGGTATCCTTGCTGCATGCGTGTCGCCCATAAAATTGCACCTGTTACGCCGCCTTTATGTCTGTTTCAATTCGTGATGTCAGGTGGAAATCCTGTTGGTAGGTCAGAAATAATGACCTAAGCTGATTTTATGCTGTGTTGGGAGGCACAAGATGACGCTTCGGCCCGTATCTTTGAACGATCGCTATGATCTTGAGCAGAATGAGGTTTTGCTGAACGGCACGCAAGCATTGGTACGCTTGATGTTGATGCAAAAGGCGCGTGACGCTGCCGCGGGGTTAAATACGGCTGGGTATGTCACGGGATATCGGGGATCGCCGCTTGGTGCTGTAGATATGCAGATGCAGCGCGCAGCGACCCCGCTGGCCGCAGCAGACATTCGATTTCAGCCCGGATTGAACGAAGATCTGGCTGCAACCGCTTTGTGGGGGGCGCAACAGGCGGAATTGCGCGGAGAGGGCACCCATGACGGTGTCTTTGGTCTTTGGTATGGTAAGGGCCCGGGGGTGGATCGGTCCGGCGATGTGATGCGCCATGCAAATATGGCCGGAACATCCCGCTTTGGCGGGGTGATCATGGCGATGGGGGATGACCACACCTCAGAAAGTTCAACGTCAGTACATCAGTCCGATGGTGCGATGATCGAAGCGGACATGCCGATTGTGTCCCCGGCGGGTGTCCAAGAAGTCATTGATATGGGCCTTTATGCCTATGCATTGGGGCGGTTCGCCGGTGTTTGGGTTGGTCTTAAAACAATGAAAGACACGATCGAGGTCACGAGTGTGATAGACGGAGACCCGCATCGGTTGTCATTCGTAGAGCCCGAGTTTGATATGCCTGACGGCGGCTTAAACATTCGCTTGATCGACACACCGATCGCCCAAGAGGCACGTGCCATTGATCACAAACGTCGTGCAGCGCGGGCCTTTGCGCGCATAAACAGGATTGACCAAACCGTTTGGCCCAAAGACAGGGCCAAAATCGGGTTTGTGGGCGCCGGAAAATCATGGCTTGATTTGGTGCATGCCTTGTCATTGCTTGGCGTGGACAAGGACACAGCACAAAGCCTTGGAATAACAACCTATAAGGTTGGGCAAATCTGGCCGCTGGACACAGAAAGCCTTGCGGAATGGGCCGAAGGGCTTGATCTGATTGTTGTCGTTGAAGAAAAACGCAAAATCATCGAAGCCCAAATCAAAGATGCGTTGTTTGATGCGCCCAAACGCCCGCGTGTCTATGGGTGGCACAAGGATGGTGAAGAACTTTTTCCGGTTCGTTTCACCCTTGATCCGGTTGCGATGGCTGAAAAGATCGGTGATGTCCTGATTGAAGAAGGGTGCGGTACGGAAACAATCCTGAACGCGCATGCAGGTGTTTTAGCGTCTTTGCGTGCTGACAATGCGGAAAATCTGGCTGATCGAACGCCGTATTTTTGTTCGGGATGCCCGCATAATTCGTCCACCAAAGTCCCGAACGGTAGCCGGGCCTATGCTGGCATTGGGTGCCATTATCTTGTGCAGTTTATGGACCGTGACACGCTTGGGTTCACACAGATGGGTGGCGAAGGCGCGAATTGGGTCGGCGAGGCTCCGTTTTCTACGCGGGACCATGTCTTTCAGAATATTGGCGATGGCACCTACAATCATTCTGGGGTTCAGGCGATCCGGTTTGCGCTGATGTCGAACGCCAATATCACGTATAAAATCTTATATAATGATGCCGTGGCTATGACGGGTGGGCAGGGCAATGATGGCGGGCTAACGGCGCAACAGATTTGCAGTGAAATGGTGGCGATGGGGGTGCAGACGGTTGTGTTGGTTCATGATCCTGCAGAGGGCCTCGATCTGAGCGGATTTCATCCAAAAGTTCAGGTATTCACCCGAAACAACCTGCAAAAAGCCCAAGAAATGTTGCAAAATGTAAAGGGCGTGTCGGTGTTGGTCTATGCCCAAACCTGCGCCGCAGAGAAAAGACGGCGGCGCAAACGGGGTGCGTTTGATGATCCAGACAAGCGTGTTTTTATCAATACGGACGTTTGCGAGGGCTGTGGCGATTGTGGCATTCAATCCAATTGTGTTTCCATTGTTCCAAAGGACACTGAGTTTGGACGCAAGCGGGCGATTGACCAGTCTTCGTGCAACAAAGATTTTTCCTGCGTGAATGGGTTTTGCCCGTCTTTTGTGACCGTGCAGGGTGGTTCCCCGAAAAAGGCAGCGACCACAGACGTTGTCTTGCCAGACCTACCAGTGCCTCAGCTGCCCACAATCAATGGCACCCATAATGTGGTGATCACCGGAATTGGTGGGACGGGTGTTGTTACGATTGGTGCCGTTTTGGCAATGGCTGCGCATGTTGATGGCAAGGCTGCCAGCATGATGGAAATGGCCGGTCTCGCCCAAAAAGGCGGCGCGGTTCACATCCATTGCCGTATCGCCAACCAAAGACAAGACATATCGGCAATCCGCGTTGCCGTTGGCGAATGCGACAGCCTTATTGGCGGGGATCTGGTCGTATCGGCTGGGGCCAAGACGTTGGGGCTGATGGCCGCCGGTCGCAGTCAAGCGGTGGTGAATTCGCATGAAACGATGACGGGCCATTTCGCAAGGGATGCAGATTTCCAATTGCCCAGCGATGAGATGGGTGTGGCCCTGCAGGCGCGACTACAAGACGGATTGTCGATGTTTGATGCAACGGGGCTGGCCCGCGCGGTGATGGGGGATGCCATTTATTCAAACATGATGGTGTTTGGCGCCGCGTGGCAGGCTGGCGGCGTTCCAGTGTCACTGGATGCAATCCGGCGTGCAATTGAACTGAACGGCACTGCAGTCGTGCAAAATTTGCAGGCGTTTGAATATGGTCGCTGGGCGATGGTTCACCCCAATGCGGCCGATGACGCAGTTCGTGGCCCCGCGCCGGAACCCACCAAAACCCCTGAGCAAAAAATAGAATTTCGGGCTGCCCATTTGGTTGACTATCAGGACAGCGATTACGCCAAACGATACATGGACTTTGTGAATCAATTTGATGGCCCCCTGCGCGAAGCCATTGCGCTGGGGTATCACAAGTTATTGTCTTATAAGGATGAATACGAAGTTGCGCGGCTTTTGATGACCACACGGGCCAAGGCCGAAGCAGAATTGAATGGGGATTTAAAGCTGACACATCACCTTGCGCCGCCGCTGTTGTCCGGCCTGTCAACAAACGGACGCCCGCGAAAATTCGCAATGCCAAACGTGACAGCACGCCTGTTCCCACTCCTCGCTAAACTGAAATTCCTGCGCGGTACAAAATGGGACATTTTTGGTCGAAGCCAGGAACGCCGCATGGAACGCGCGTTGATCGCCGAATACGAAGGGGATATGGCGCGTGTCTTGCCACTTATGCGCCCCGAGGTTTACGACGCCGCCGTGGCCTTAGCGCGGCTGCCGTTAGATATCCGTGGATTTGGCCCCGTGAAACAGGCCAACGCGCTCAAGGCGGCAAAGCGGCGCGAAGAATTGCTGGCTATGATCGAAACACCAACCACTCAGGCGGCAGCGGAGTAATAAAGGTGTTACACAGTCTGGATAAAATGGCTGCCAGCGTTTAAAAAATTCAAAAGAAACAGCATCGTGGACGCCATGCCAAAAAACCAAGTCGCGCGCGACATTTCTTATGCAAACTCCGCCAATACCAAAGGTGGCCGCGCGATCATTCGGGTCATGGAAAACGCAACCGGACGCCTAAAACTGATCCGACGTGCCCGCGGATATGACTCCGAGGTCGCCAGTGGCGCTGATTTTTGGCGTGTCATCACGGATCGTTACAAGTTGTCTTTGGATATTGTTGGCGGATCGCTGGATAATATTCCCAAATCCGGTCCGGTGATTTTGGTTGCCAATCATCCCTACGGAATCCTTGATGGGTTGATGTTGGGGCGCATTCTGTCTGAGCGACGGGGCGGTGATTTTCGCATTCTGGCGCATCGTGTTTTTCGCAAATCCCCCGATTTGGAACGTGTGATCCTCCCGATATCGTTTGATGACACCAAAGAGGCTGCAAAACTCAACCTTGCGACCCGCAAAGAATCTTTGCGGTATTTGTCTGATGGCGGCGCGATTGGAATTTTTCCGGGCGGAACTGTCAGCACATCTGCGCGCCCGTTTTCTCAGCCACTTGATCCCCAGTGGCGCAATTTCACGGCAAAAATGATCGCCAAAAGCGACGCGGTTGTAATCCCTGTCTTTTTCGAAGGGGCCAATAGCCGTTTGTTCCAATTGGCGAGCCATCTGCATACCACGCTGCGTATGGGAATGTTGATCCGTGAATTTCGCGCGCGGGTGGGGTCAGACGTTCGTGTGGTGATCGGTGAACCCATACCCGCCGAAGACTTGGCCGCGCATAAAACTGACCCCAAAAGTTGCATGGATTTCTTACGCAAAGCGACGTATGAGTTGTCTCCAGAGCCTTTGACGTCAGTAGATTTCGGGCATGAATTTGAGGCGAAATACAAACGCAAAGGTTAAGCGTATGGCGGTGGGAATTTTCGATTCAGGGCTCGGCGGGTTGACCGTGTTGAATGCGGTGGAAACACGGCTCCCGGATGTGCCTTTTGTTTATTACGCCGATAGTGCCCATGCGCCTTACGGTGTGCGCACATCGGATGACATTTACGATCTGACGACCCGGGCGACGCAGGCATTGTTTGATGCTGGCTGCGATCTGGTGATCTTGGCGTGCAACACGGCATCGGCTGCTGCGCTGCGCCGGATGCAAGAAGCCTGGGTGCCAGAAGGAAAACGCGTTCTGGGGGTCTTTGTTCCACTGATTGAGGCGCTGACTGAACGGTCCTGGGGCGATAATTCCCCGCCGCGTGAAGTGAAGACAAAACATGTGGCTTTGTTTGCGACGCCCGCCACGGTGTCTAGCCGTGCGTTTCAACGCGAACTGGCGTTTCGCGCGATCGGCGTTGACGTTGAGGCACAGGCCTGCGGTGGTGTCGTGGATGCCATTGAGGACGGCGACATGATCCTTGCCGAAGCCTTGGTGCGCAGCCATGTGGATGCATTGATGCGCAAAATGCCGACGCCGGATGCCGCCATCTTGGGTTGTACCCATTATCCGTTGATGCAATCGCATTTCCAAGATGCGTTGGGGGCGGGCGTTAAGGTGTTTTCTCAGGCTGATCTGGTTGCCGAAAGCCTTGCAGATTACCTTGAAAGACGGCCGGAAATGTTGGGCCAAGGAACCGCACGTTTTTTGACATCCGGCGACCCCAAGAAAGTGAGCGATCGTGCCACGCAGTTCTTGCGACGACAGATCACGTTTGAAGCGGCATAACCCTTTAATACTGATCTAATATGCGCTGTGCACTGCGCGGAGATATAACATGACTTATAAAATCGCCATCCTTGGCGCATCTGGCTACACGGGCGCCGAACTGGTGCGGTTGATTGCTGGCCACCCATCCATCGACATCGTGGCGTTGTCGGGCAATTCAAAGGCGGGTCAAAGCATGGCGTCGGTGTTCCCGCACCTGCGCCACCTGGATTTGCCTGTACTGACAACGATTCAAGACGTTGATTTCACCGGTGTCGATTTGGCATTTTGTGCGCTGCCCCACAAAACCAGTCAGGAAGTGATCGCCGCGCTGCCGCGGGACCTAAAGATTGTGGACCTAAGTGCGGATTTCCGGCTGCGCGATCCGGCCGCGTATGAAAAATGGTACGGCAATCCGCACACAGCCGTCGATTTACAAAAAGAGGCGGTCTACGGGCTAACCGAATTTTACCGTAACGATATTGCGGGCGCGCGTTTGGTTGCAGGGACAGGGTGCAATGCCGCGACGGGGCAATTTGCGTTGCGCCCGCTCATCGCGGCTGGGGCGATTGATCTCGATGACATCATCATGGATCTGGCCTGTGCTGTATCTGGTGCGGGCCGGTCGCTTAAGGAAAATCTGCTTCATGCGGAATTGTCCGAAGGGGCCCATGCCTATGCTGTTGGCGGGACCCACCGGCATCTGGGTGAGTTCGATCAGGAGTTTTCATTGATTGCTGGACGGCCGGTGGAAGTGCAATTCACACCTCATCTGATTCCAGCCAATCGGGGAATTCTAGCGACAAATTACGTTAAAGGTGATGCGCAAGGCCTTCATTCTATTCTTGAAAATGCCTATGCAGATGAGCCGTTCATCACGGTGTTGCCCTATGGTGAACACCCAAGCATTCGCCATGTGCGGGGATCAAATTTCTGCCATGTCGGTGTGGTCGCTGATCGTCGTGCAGGGCGTGCAATTGTCATTGCTGCGCTGGATAACCTCACGAAAGGGTCAAGTGGGCAAGCCTTGCAGAACGCCAACCTGATGTTAGGTTTACGTGAAACAGAAGGGTTGATGATGGCCCCGTTGTTCCCATGAGGATGACATGAAATCGCTGAAAAAGACCCGTCGGGTTCAGATAATCGTTGTGGCATTTGTCGCGTTGGCACTGTCCACGGGTATTATTGGATATGCGCTGCGTGATGGGATCAATTATTTCCGCTCGCCGACCGAAGTGGTGTCTGAACCACCCGTTGAAACCGAACTGTTTCGCATAGGCGGGATGGTACAAGAAGGATCGATTGTGCGTGGCGAAGGTACCGAAGTCGCATTTGTCGTGACGGATTGTTTTAACGCTGTTCCCGTCAGCTACGTCGGGATTTTGCCAGATCTGTTCGAAGAAGGTCAGGGTATGGTTGGCCAAGGGCGTTACATTAACGGAACGTTTGAAGCTGTTGAAATTCTTGCAAAACATGATGAAACGTATATGCCGGCCGAGGTCGAAGATATGCATGAAGCACAGAATTTTTGTGAACCCACCGGAAACGCAACGGACGGTGCCGCCACCACTGGTTAACTAAATGCGCGCAGCTTTGCCCCATTGGAACATGGGGGTGGCGCGATGCAAACTGTTGAACAGATTGCCCAAGACATTGTGGATCGTGAAGGCGGGTATGTGAATGATCCTGATGATCCGGGCGGCGCGACAAAATTTGGTGTGACAATCCATACGATGCGGCGACTTGGGCTTGATTTGGATCGCGATGGCATCGTCAACGAACAAGATGTTCGTGCGCTTAGCCGCGAGCAGGCGGTGGCCATTTTTGTTGATCACTATTTCAATCGGCCGCGGATTGCTGATCTGCCACAGAAGTTGCAGGCAAGTGTGTTCGACATGTATGTCAACGCCGGTGCCAACGCGGTGCGCATTTTGCAGAGGTTGCTGCAAGATATGCGGATTTCCGTCACGGTGGATGGGGTCATTGGTCCGCAGACGGTGTCGGCCACGGTGCAAGCGACGCAAGCTGCGCCAGATCATATTGCGGACGCCTACGGAATAGCGCGGCGCAATTATTACTATGCTTTGGCAGACGCGCGCCCGTCGAGCCGCAAATACGCTAGACGTTTGGATGGAGGCAAAGGCGGCTGGGTGACCCGCGCAGAAGAGTTCATTTCGCCAAAATACCACCTTACGGACGCACAGCATCGTGAACGGACTGCACAATGGGTTTGATTGAACGCGTCCTATCAACTGTGTTCGGTGACGGGCGCAATGTGATTGTCGAAACCGCGCAGGTGTTTCGCGAGAACGCCGAAAGCGCAGGCGCGCGCGACGCTGCGATCAAACAACAATCCATGCGCCAATTTGCGTCTGAATTTGCTGTGCCGCGGCAGGGGGTGTTTGATCGGCTGATGGATGGGTTAAACCGGCTGCCGCGTCCTTTATTGGCCTTTGGCACAATCGGGTTGTTCATTGTCGCGATGGTTGATCCAGTCTGGTTTTCCACGAGGATGCAGGGCATCGCACTGGTACCCGACCCCTTGTGGTGGCTGATGGGCGCCATCGTCAGCTTTTATTTCGGCGCCCGCCATCAAGCCCACAGTCAGAATTTTCAGCGATCTATTGCACAGACAATGGCCCGTGTGCCCACTGTCATTGCCAATACGCAGGCGTTACAGGCGTTGCGGCCACAAACGCCGCAAGTCGCGAATAGCGCACCGTCCGCGCGGGTCACGCAGGCTGCGGTTGAACCACAAACGAACCCAGCCTTGTCGGATTGGCAGGCCCATCAATCCTAGTCACCTGCGGTGACCAAACGCGACGTTTTGCGCGGTCCATCTGGCGCGGTTTTGCTGGCAGGTTGATCGCGTCAGGCTATACTTCGACCATGATTATTGAACTTGGACACTTCGCATTGATTCTGGCGGCCCTTGTTGGGTTTGCGCAAACATGTGTTCCGCTGGTCGGCGCGCACAAAGGTTGGCGGGGATGGATGGCAATGGCCGACCCCGCAGCGACGGTCCAGTTGATCCTTGTTGGGTTTAGCTTTGCTGCGTTGACGTATGCGTTTGTTATGTCTGATTTCTCGCTGAAGCTGGTGGCATCTAACAGCCATTCCGATAAACCGCTGCTATATAAAATTACGGGCGTCTGGGGCAATCACGAAGGGTCCATGCTGTTGTGGCTGCTGATCCTTGTGCTTTTTGGCGCATGTGCCAGCTGGTTTGGCGGTAATTTGCCAGCGTCTTTGCGCGCGCGCGTGCTTGGCGTGCAGGCGGCGGTGTCCGTTGCATTTTATGGGTTCATCTTGCTGACGTCGAACCCGTTTGAACGTTTGGAATTCCCGCCCTTCAACGGTCAAGATCTAAATCCGTTGCTTCAAGACCCCGGTTTGGCGTTTCATCCGCCCTTTCTATACCTCGGCTATGTCGGGCTTTCGATGGCGTTCAGCTTTGCGATCGCAGCGCTGCTCGAAGGGCGGGTCGATGCGGCGTGGGGCCGATGGGTGCGTCCGTGGACGTTGGCCGCGTGGTTGTTTTTGACCGTCGGCATCGCACTTGGGTCATGGTGGGCATACTACGAACTGGGTTGGGGTGGTTTCTGGTTCTGGGACCCAGTTGAAAACGCGTCCTTTATGCCTTGGTTGTTGGCGGCTGCGCTGTTGCATTCGGCGATTGTGGTCGAAAAACGCGAAAGCCTAAAGGCGTGGACAATATTGTTGGCGATCCTGGCCTTTGGGTTTTCCTTGTTGGGGACGTTTATCGTGCGATCTGGCGTTCTGACGTCTGTGCATGCCTTTGCAAACGATCCCGAACGGGGTGTTTTTATACTGTTGATCCTTGCGTTTTTTGTGGGGGGCGGTTTGTTGCTTTTCGCGATCCGGGCCCGCACGATGGAAGCCAAGGGCGTGTTCAGCACTGTGTCGCGTGAAACTGCGTTGGTGGCCAACAACGTATTGTTAGCGGTGTCTTGTTTTGTTGTCTTCGTTGGCACGATCTGGCCGCTGATCATCGAACTTATGTCGACGAACGCCATGTGGACGTTTGGCGGGCGT
>CAYOSK010000067.1:0-13978 GCA_964406585.1 uncultured Octadecabacter sp.
CCATCCCAAAGCTGATCACACCGGGCATCATTGGCTTCAGACCTTCACTGACGAAGGCCTGCAAAACATGGCTTTCAATCGGCAATCGAAGCCCGGCCATTGCAGCCACTTGCGATGATCGGCCTGCCACAACAATCGCGACCTTTTTTGCACGGATGGCGCCACGTGTTGTCTGAACCCCGCGGGCCTCGCCGTCTTGAATGTCTATGCCAGTTACTTCGCAGTTCTGAATCAAATCCACGCCGCGTTGATCCGCACCACGCGCATACCCCCAGGCAACTGCGTCATGACGCGCGGTACCGCCGCGTCTGTGCATCAGGCCGCCATAGATCGGGAACCGCACATTGTCGAAATCAATCATCGGCGCCTCAGCGCGCACCTGTTCGGGTGTTAGCAATTCCGCATCATCGCCCTGCGCCATCATCGCGTTTCCCCGCCGCGCAAACAAATCGCGCTGCCCATCGGAATGGCACAACATCATCACGCCCCTTTGGGACATCATGGTGTTATAATTCAGGTCTTGTTCCATATTTTCCCACAGCTTGAGCGAATGGGAATAAAATTCAGAATTGCCGCCCAGCATATAGTTGGCACGCACAATGGTTGTGTTGCGCCCGACATTACCCCCGCCAAGATACCCTTTTTCCAGCACCGCAACGTTTGTAATTCCGTGGTTCTTAGCGAGGTAATAGGCCGTTGATAAACCATGGCCACCGCCGCCAATAATCACAACATCATATTCAGCTTTCGGTTCTGGATCGCGCCAAACAGGTTTCCAGCCCTTTTGGCCGAACAACCCTTCTTTGATGACTTTAAATCCGGAATAGCCCATCTTCGTCCCCTTGGTTGTAGACACGATAGACAGCGGGCGGCGGGGCGCAATGCCGCTTTTCGACAAATGCCAGACGATCCGCGACAGTGCCCCCCTTTACGTTTTAGACGATGACGATACCTTGGCGTTGATTGCACATGCATCGGAGCGCGCCATGACCTACGTCCGTCTTCTTTTTTCTGCATTTTTGGCAGCAGCGTTGTCCGCTTGTATGG
Organism: uncultured Octadecabacter sp.; assembly: GCA_964406585.1. Lineage (GTDB taxonomy): Bacteria > Pseudomonadota > Alphaproteobacteria > Rhodobacterales > Rhodobacteraceae > Octadecabacter. Next base: position 1,048 of record CAYOSK010000067.1, read on the forward strand.
ATATTCCCGAACAACAAACGACAACCGCGTCCGCATCCGTTGCAACCGCCCCCACCGAGACATTCTTGTTTAGTTGGGGCATGTTTGCTGATCCTGTCTTTGACCGCGACGTGGTCACGTTCAACCGTGCGTTCGAACGGGCCTACGACGCGCCGACATCCACGCGCGCGTTCGGCTTTACCAACCGGGGCCTTGAAACACCGGATCCAACAGCAATGCGCGCAGCCCTGTCTGACCTGGCGCAACGCGCACGTGATGGTCAGGATTTGGTTGTTGTCATGCTCACAACTCACGGCGCACCAGACGTTTTGGCAGTCAAAACGACGCCGGACGGCCCCGTAAGCGGGGTGCCCGCTGATGGCTTGGTAGAATTTCTGGCCCCCTTACAAAACGATCAACAAATCCTGATTTTGCAGGCGTGCTTTTCTGGGTCCTTGATCGATGATCTACGCGCACCGAACCGCATAATCCTGACGGCTGCCGCCGCGGATCGCACATCGTTCGGCTGCGAACCCGAAAGTGATAATACGTGGTTTATCAAATCACTGAATCAGGCGATGGCGGCTGGCGGGTCTTGGCAGCAGATTTTCGCACGCACGCAAGCATCCGTTTCCGCCCAAGAGGCCGCAATGGGATTCCCTGCATCCAACCCGCAAAGTTTCGTTGGGCGAGATATGCGCACCATTTGGACCGAGGCAGCGCGTTAACACGGCAGTTTCGACGCAGGGATATCTTTGGGGTGTGCCTGACGCTTCGGCATCAGGCACGCATCGTTATAGACCCTTAGCGCGATAGCTTGCCGCAACGCGATCAATGGACACCAAATAGGCCGCAGTGCGCAGATCTTTGACATCATCGCGGCCACGCCACACGTCCCGCATGGCTTGATAGGCTGTGCGCATGGTATCGTCCAAACCGGAGCGCACGAGTTCCAATTCCCCCGCACCGCGCAGATATTTGTCTTTGAAATTCGGCGTCATCGACCATTGATCTCCCAAATGGCTGCTCAGCCGTTCCAGTTCACCGACAATCAGTTCGTGGCGGGATTCTTCTTGGCGACGCTGCATGCGACCAAACCGGATATGGCTTAGGTTTTTCACCCATTCGAAATATGAAACGGTCACACCACCCGCATTTGCGAACATATCGGGAATGATTACGCAGCCCTTTTCACGCAGAATTTCATCGGCGCCCGCGGTTATTGGCCCGTTTGCGGCTTCAATGATCAGCGGCGCCTTAACGTTTGCGGCATTCCCAAGGTTGATCACCCCTTCAAGCGCGGCAGGGATCAAAATATCGCAGTCCTTTTCCAGAACCACCGAACCGTTTTCAACATAGGTGGCATTTGGGTAGCCCTTAACGCCCCCATGTTTGCCGATCCAATCGCGTACGGCCTCCACGTCAAGGCCGCTATCATCGGTAAGCGCCCCGTCCCGTTCAATCACGCCCGTGATAATGCTGCCGTCTTCGCCCGACAAGAACGCTGCAGCATGATATCCGACGTTGCCTAGACCCTGTACCACAACCCGTTTGCCATCCAGTGTTCCCGCCAAGCTTGCCGACGCGACGTCGTCTGGATGCCGGAAAAACTCCTGAAGGGCGTATTGAACACCACGCCCCGTCGCCTCAACACGGCCCTGAATTCCGCCGGCATGCGCTGGTTTGCCCGTGACACATGCAGCGGCGTTGATGTCGGTTGTATTCATGCGGCGGTATTGGTCCGCAATCCATGCCATTTCGCGTTCGCCTGTGCCCATATCAGGGGCCGGAACATTTTGGGACGGATGAATCAAATCCCGCTTTGCCAGTTCATAGGCGAACCGCCGGGTGATTTGTTCAAGTTCATCTTCTTCCCAGTCACGTGGATTGATGCACAATCCCCCTTTTGACCCTCCAAAGGGTGTTTCAACCAGCGCACATTTGTACGTCATCAGCGCAGCAAGGGCTTCGACCTCGTCTTGGTTAACGCCAAGCGAAAATCGGATGCCGCCCTTTACGGGTTCCATATGTTCCGAATGGACCGAACGATACCCCGTGAACGTTTCAATCTTGCCGCGCAATCGCACACCAAATCGCACCGTATAGGTCGCATTGCACACCCGAATTTTCTCTTCCAGCCCGGGGGGGAGATCCATCAATGCGACAGCGCGATTGAACATAATATCTACGCTTTCGCGAAATGACGGTTCGTGGGGGATCGTGTCGGTGGTGCTCATGCTAAGCCCTTTCTGCGGACGTTCAGCATCCACGTAATTCGCAAATGCTGACAAGACGTGAATAGGTCGAAGTTAAACATGATTCGGTTCAATCGCATCGCTTTGATTAAAAATCAGGCAAAATGTGAACGTTCCTTACAAGCATCCATTTCACTTGAGATTTTAGGGAACTTTGTTCTGGCTCGCGCGACAATCCAGAACTTGCGCGCCCTACTGTCGCAAAATCGGCATTGCCTTAACCAAGTTTCGCCCAACTCCGCCCTAATTCTGACACGCGCTAATGTTCTAAGAATGGCTGAGAAAAAGGCGAGTCCGTGTGTTTTGTGAGTGAATACGGCCGGCCGGAGAAGGTTGATATGAAAAGATCTACGACACCAGACCAGTTAGCCAAAGACCCTGCCAGCAGGTTCTTGTCGCGTTTCCGGCAACAGGAAGACGGCAACATGATGCTGTTTTCTTTGTTCATGTTTGTCTTCATTCTTTGGTCTGGCGGCATCGCTGTTGATTTAATGCGGTTTGAAACGACCCGCGCTAATTTGCAGGCGACCCTTGATCGAGCGACACTGGCAGCTGCGGACTTGGATCAGACACAGCCCCCTGCGGCAGTTGTACAGGATTATTTTAACAAAGCTGGAATGGGCGACTTCCTTAAGGATACGATCGTTGATGAAGGCATCAACTACCGCACCGTCAGCGCAGAAGCAGAAGCCGATATGCCGCTGGTTTTTGCAGATCTACTGGCCGTTCTGTATCAGCCTTTTAACCCGAATTACGAAGTTCAATATTCGTCACTAACGGTCAGTGGTGGTTCGACCGCCGAAGAACGCGTTTCCGACGTCGAAGTGTCTATGGTTCTTGACGTCTCCGGTTCCATGGGCCGCAACAACCGCATCACAAACTTGCGCCCCGCAGCGCGTGAATTCGTATCGACCGTTCTGGCAAATAACACAAACGCACCAAATGGCCTGATCACGATTTCAATGGTTCCATATTCAGCGGTCGTGAATGTCGGGTCCGACATCGCGCCCTATCTGAACATTGGTCGCAATCACGCGTATTCGACATGTCCACTATTTCCTGACGACAACTTGTTCACAACAACAGAACTAAACTTGTCGACAGAATATGACCATGTCGCGCATTTTGATCCGGATTGGTATTCGAGCGATCCAACCCCGATCGAACGCCCTTGGTGCCACAGCCATGATCAGGACAAGAACGCGATTTACCCATTGTCGACCAACGAAGGCGCGCTTCATTCCGCGATCAACGCACTTGAACCTTATGGGAACACTGCGATTGACATGGGGATGAAGTGGGGCGTTGCCCTTCTGGATCCAAGCACCGCAACAATGGTGTCTGGCTTGGCCGCGGATTCCAGCACAAGCGTGCCCTCCATTGCGACCGATCGCCCCTCTGCGCACAACTTGTCCGACGTTCTTAAGGTCATCGTATTGATGACTGACGGTTCGAACACGCAGCAATATGATCTGCGCGAACCTTACAAATCTGGATTGTCCTACATCTGGTTTGACAGAAACAGCCCGACCCAGCCGCTGCATCAAGTGTCGCTAAGCGAAACATCTGTTCAGTATCGCGGCGTAGAAACGCCGACTGATTACTGGGACGACCGTTTCTACTGGACCAACCAAACCTACTATAATCGGTGGAAATCCTACCCCAACGGGTTCTCTAGCCAAAGCCAGTATGTCGCGCAGCGTCAGGCGGGCGAAGGTGCCATACTCGCGCCTGGCGCAGGTCAGACATACGTAAATGATGCACACCGCGCTTCGTGGCAGGAACTCTATGCAACATACACGCACAACCGCGTCAACAATACGCTTCTGTCAAAGGCTTATAACCATGGCGCGATCCCCTGGAGCACGGGAACATCCGGCTGGCCAAACTATATCCCGTTGCCCGACTACGTGGATGCAGACAATGCGATCGATTACGATGTGGTCAACAGCAGCGAAGCCAACAACCGTTTGTCTGCAATCTGCCAAGCTGCACGCGATCAAGGGATCATCATCTACACAATCGCTTTCGAAGCCCCCAGCAGCGGGCGCACCGCCCTGCGTGACTGTGCGAGTTCGCCAAGCCACTACTTTGACGTGGACGGTACGGACATTTCTGCGGCGTTTTCCGCGATTGCATCCGACATTCGCGCTTTGAAACTGACACAGTAAGGGTCAAGAAATGAAGTTCGGTCTAAAACTTATTGGACATGCATTGCGGGGTTTTCGCCGCAAAGAAGACGGCGGCCCTTCGGTCGAATTCGTCCTCGTGTTCTTGCCGTTCTTTATCCTGTGTGTATCAGGTTTCGAACTTGGTCTTTTGATGATCCGTCACGTGATGCTTGAGCGTGGCGTTGATATGGCCGTCCGCGAAGTTCGCATCAATACAGGCGCGGCCATCGATGAAACTGATTTCAAACGTATGGTGTGCAATGCAGCCGGTATTATTCCCAAATGCATGACCAACCTTCGCATCGAAATGATCGCTGTCGACATGCGCGTAAACGACAGCGTCGGCCCGGTAAACGTTCCCCGCATTGCGTCCTGCACAGACGTAAACGATCCGTTTATGCCTGCGAGTACGTTCACCAACGGTGCCCCAAACCAATTGATGGTGGTCCGCGCATGCGGATTGTTCGCGCCGATGCTGCCTGAAACCGCTTTGGGCTACTTTTTGTCCAGAATTGACGACAATGACCAATATTACCGTCTTGTTTCGGCAACGGCATTTGTCATGGAGCCCGTATAATGCTGAACGCGATCAAAAATAGTTTCCGCCGGTTTCGCCGCGATGAACAAGGCACCATCGTCGTTGAAGCCATGCTGTTCTTTCCGCTGTTGTTGTCCGCGCTGCTGATGTCGTTCGTATTCTTTGATGCGTTCCGAAATCAATCCATCAACCTCAAGGCAAACTACACCATCGCAGATGCGATCAGCCGTGAAACCGACTACATTACAAACGCTTTCGTCAACAACACCTGGAACCTCCATAAGTTTCTGACGAATTCACAACATCTTACTAAGATGCGCATCAGCATCATCTCGTATGATGCTGTGAAAGACGAACATCGGATAGTTTGGTCGCGCGCACGCGGGGGTGGCCAAGATTACAACTCTAAGCCGATCAGCAACATTGGATTAAACACGGCTGACATTCCCATCATGCCAAACAACGAAATTTTGATCGTTGTGCAAACCGAAGTGGTCTACGAACCAACCTTTAACGTCGGGCTTGATGTGTTCGCGTTCACCAATGTGTCCTATACTCGCCCACGTTTCGCGCCTGATAACATCTGCTACAGCCATTCTGGATCCGAAGGTGGCCGCATCTGTCCGCTGGACAGCTAGACACCAACGATCAGCGCGTTTCGATCCGCAATGCGATCTGTTCTGCCATATATTTGGCCGGACCAGACGGTGTAACGCCGCCAACACCGATACGCGTTGCAAACCGCCACCACAGCCCCGGTGCCCAATGGCGCGCCATACTTTGGTCAAGCCGCAGAACAAATCCGTTGCTTGGCTTAAACGCAAATGCGCCTCGGTCGACGGATTTCACGTTGCTTAACGTGGTCAGAACTTCACCGGCAGTATCACGCAACTCGGTTTCCGTTAGGATTAATCCGAACATTGTCGCCCTGCGCATCCGTTCCGCAACAACAAGCGCCCCTGCCCCTAATGCAATCAGAAACACCTGCCAGCCAAACGACGGCGGTTGCACGAACGCTAGCAAGATGAGCAATGCGCCCAGCGCGAACACCGCACCATAGGCAAAAAGGCGCCGTACGACGGACGCTTGCAGCGTCGCGATTACTTCGGTGTCTTCCATCATATCCCCCCTAGTGGTGCGCCCCCTTTAACGCCCGGCGCACCACAAGGAAAGCAACGCGCCACTCTATCGCGGCGGCGTCACCTCATAGCCTGGTTCTTCGGGTTCATCATCCACCATTTCAGCCGGAAATCCCGGCGCAGTGATGTCCAACCCTGTTGGTTCTTCGAGTCGTTTGATGATGTCATCAGATTGCGCATCAAACCCATAGCGCGCGATGCCATCTTCAAAAATCTGCACCATCATTGGGCTTATTTCCAAGGGCACGCCGTGAGCTTGGGCGATGTCTTGAAACAGCCCGATGTCTTTCTTGACCAGCCCCATGGAAAACCCGATGTCACGACTGCCGTTCAAAATGACCTGACTTTCGGTTTCATGAACAAAAGACGTACCGCTGGAAATCTTGATCGCTTCGTATGTCGTTGCAAGGTCAAGGCCCGCTGCCTTCATCGTCACCATCGCTTCGCAAACTGTCAGAAGGTTGGCCGTGGCAAGATAATTCGTCATGACCTTCAAGGTACTCGCGGTGCCAATCCCGCCCGTGTGCAAGACCCGACGCCCCAACGTGGTCAGCAACGGCAAAACCGCGTCGAACGTCTCTCGATCACAGCCCGCAAAGATGGAAATATTACCCGTCGCGGCGCGGTGGCACCCGCCTGAAACCGGACAATCAACAGCCCGCCCGCCCTGCGCGGCAACCAAAGCACCAAGGCGTCGGACTTCGTTGGCATCCGTCGTGGACATTTCCAACCACGTCTTTTCGGCGTTAACCTGCGGCAACATCGCGTCGACGACCGCCGCGCACGCCTGCGGGGACGGCAAACACGTGATCACGACATCGCAGCGTTCCATAACCTGCGCTGGATCCTGCGCCGCAGACGCGCCGCGCTGCACAAACAGGTCTACCGCTGTCGCGTCCAGATCATGCACCACCAAATCGTACCCGTTTCGCAAAACCGACCCGGCCAATTTGCCGCCCACTGATCCCAATCCAATAAAGCCAACTTTCATCCGATACCCCTTTTGTTGACGCCACACTTGCGAACTCAAAACGACCCGTCTTGCCCAGCCGCGACACGCGCAGGTGTTTCCAATGACGGCGTGGTGCCTGCAACGTGTTCCGAGAATCGCGGGCGGCGCAGCCGCACCTTTTGGCTGATCCGATCAAAGCCACCTTGTTCGCGCTGCGCTGCGTCTTTATGGTTCGACCAACCCAACGGATCTGTTTGTTTGATGCGCCTTGTCCCATTATTTCTTATCGTTTTGACCGCCTGCACGGAATTTCCTGCGCTTGATGGTACGATCGATCCCGCGCTTCGGGACGCGCCTTATCCCGCGTTAGTTCCGCTAAGCCCTTTGGTTGCGCAGGCAAACGCCGCTGATCGTGGTGCTGCGAATGTGGAAACTGCCCTGACACCGCGTCTTGCAAGCCTGCGTGCCCGCGCGGCGCGTCTGCGTGGGCCGGTCATCCCGCCTGCGGCGCGCGCGCGAATGCTGCGCGGTGTCCGTTGAAGTCCGCGCAAACACAGGCTAACAGACCCCAAAACATCTTATGAGGATCGGCACCATGACATCTCCACTCCGTCTCGGCATTGCTGGTTTAGGAACCGTTGGCGTCGGCGTTGTGCGCATTATTCGCCAACAGGCACCGCTGCTCGAAGCGCGCACCGGCCGCAAGATCACCATTTCGGCTGTATCCGCGCGATCCAAGGACAAAGACCGCGGTGTGCCATTGGGTGATTACGCATGGGAAGACGATCCTGTTGCATTGGCCAAACGTGATGATGTGGATGTTTTCGTGGAATTGATGGGCGGCGATGCTGGCCCTGCAAAAGACGCCACCCAAGCAGCTATCGCAGCGGGCAAAGACGTTGTGACCGCCAACAAAGCGATGCTGGCACTCCATGGTCAGGCACTGGCTGAAATGGCGGAATCTGCAGGCAAAGTCATCCGCTATGAGGCGGCGGTTGCGGGCGGAATTCCTGTGATGAAAGCCTTGACCGAAGGTCTTGCAGGCAATGACATCAGCCGAGTGATGGGTGTGATGAACGGCACCTGCAACTATATTCTTACTCAAATGCAGGCCACCCGGCAGGGGTACAACGCGCTTTTTGATGAAGCCGACAAACTCGGCTACCTCGAAGCAGACCCGAACTTGGACGTGGGCGGCATTGATGCGGGCCACAAGCTTGCGCTCTTGGCCTCCGTCGCGTTTGGAACGCAGGTTGACTTTGATGCTGTCGAACTCGAAGGAATTCAGGCAATCACGCTGGAAGACATTGATGCGGCGCACGATATGGGATTTCGCATAAAACTGTTGGGCGTTGCGCAAATGACGGGCCGTGGTCTGGAACAACGCATGTCCCCCTGCCTGGTTCCGTCAACATCCCCACTTGGGCAGCTTGAAGGCGGCACCAATATGGTCGTGATCGAAGGCGATGCGGTCGGCCAGATTGTACTGCGCGGCGCGGGGGCCGGCGAAGGCCCTACAGCATCGGCGGTCATGTCAGATGTTATCGATATCGCGCGCGGTCTGCGTCTACCAACGTTCGGCCAACCGGCCACCAACCTGACCAAGGCGCGCGCGGCCAAAGCGGCTGTTCCGGCACCGTATTACCTGCGTATGCAATTGGTCGATAAACCCGGCGCCTTGGCAAAGGTGGCAGCGGTCTTGGGGGACGCGGGCGTGTCAATCGACCGAATGCGCCAGTACGGGCACCACGACACAGCGGCACCTGTTCTGATCGTGACCCACAAGGTGACGCGCAGCGCCCTAGACGCCGCCCTAAGCGCAATGGACAAATCAATCGTCCAAGGTGATCCGGTCGCGATCCGCATCGAAGAAGTTGAATAGCTTTCCAAACTGAGCCTGCTAGGGTGCGTCCATGAGCGCAGACATCACCCGCAACATTCAACTGTACCGCTGGTCGCGCTTTCTGCGCAGTCTGATCTTTTGGCAAGCCGTTTGGTTTCTGTATTTTCAAGACGTCCTATCGGCCACGGAAGCCATCCTTCTTTACGCAGTTTTTGACGTAACGGTCACGTTTCTCGAAGTGCCGTCTGGTTATTTTTCTGACCGATTGGGCCGCCGCAAAACGCTCATCGCCAGCGCCGTTTGCGCCTTCGGCGGTGCGGTATTGCTCGCCACTGGGAACAGTTTTTTGACATTTGCCTTGGGGCAAATGCTGATCGGAGCAGGCGGCGCCCTTGCCAGTGGCACGGACGAAGCCATGCTCTATGAAAGCCTCGCGGCAACGGGCCGTGAAGATGAAATAGAACACCAAGAAGTTATTGCATGGCGCTATTCCTATGCCGCCCTTGCCGTATCCGCGCTGAGCGGTGGTGTGATGGCGATGATCTGGCCGCAATTGCCTTTTGTCATGGGGGCTATCGCGATGCTCGGCCTGATCTATGTCACCTTGCTATTCGTCGAACCACCCAGAAGCGAACCCACCACGGGCAGTTCAGAACAGATGCGGTTCGTCCACCTGATAGACGCCTTTCGCAATCCGGTTTTAATGTGGTTCTTTGCCTTGACCGTGTTGATGTATGGTTTCAGTCACCTTCCCTTCGTGTTTGGCCAACCTTTCATTCTGGAAGCATTGGACAAAATAGGGTTTGCCAATTCGGCGCCCGTTGTCAGCGGTGCGATTACAGCGACAATGATGGTGGTTTCTGTTGGCATGTCCCTTATTGCGTTGCGCCTGCGGGCCGCCCTTGGATTGCCTTTGATGCTTTTGGCGGCATTTGCGCTTCAGATTCTGATTTCGGCCGTTATGGCCATGACCCAAGGGGCCATTGTGTTGGCGTTCTTAATGATGCGAATGGTCCCAGACGCCTTATCGCGCCCGTTTATTTTGGGGCGCATACAGCCGCTTTTATCCGATGACAGCCGCGCAACGTGGCTGTCCCTCAAGAGCTTCGTGGGCCGTCTTGTGTTTGCATCGGCCCTTGCGATGGGGGCAATTTCTACTACTGATGCAGGCGCGATGCCGTACGCGGATATTCGCGCTATCCTGAGTGTTGCCGTTGCGATCGGGCTTTTATCACTGGCCGCTTTGGCAGTTTCAGCCCGCCGAATAGAAATAGAGAATGATAAACCCGCGCACCGTTAGCGCACACAGTGTTGCAGGCCCTGTGTGCAAAAGGATAAGCGGGACACAACTGAATAAAGGATTTTTCAATGGCCCCCACCGATTTTAATGACCGTATGCTTTCTTTGGGCCTCGCCCGTGTGTCCGAAGCGGCCGCCCTTGCCAGCGCCACACTTATTGGGCGCGGCGACGAAAAGGCCGCCGATCAAGCTGCGGTAAACGCCATGCGCGAACAACTGAACAAATTGGACATCGAAGGTGTCGTTGTCATCGGCGAAGGCGAACGCGACGAAGCCCCAATGTTGTTCATCGGCGAAGAGGTCGGTTCTGGAAAAGGGCCGGGCGTGGACATCGCGCTTGATCCTTTGGAAGGGACCACGCTGACCGCGAAAGATATGCCCAATGCGCTGACCGTCATCGCGATGGGGCCGCGCGGGTCCATGTTGCACGCGCCGGATGTCTATATGGATAAACTGGCGATTGGACCGGGTTTCAAGGACGGTGTTGTGACCCTGTCCATGTCCCCCGCCGAACGCGTATCTGCGTTGGCTGCCGCCAAAGGGTGCAGCATTGAGGACATCACGGTCTGCGTTCTTGAGCGTCCACGCCATGAAGATATGATCGCCGAAATCCGCAGCACCGGGGCCGCGATCCGCCTGATCACAGACGGAGACGTGGCGGGTGTGATGCATTGCGCCGACGCGGCCACAACAGGAATTGATATGTACATGGGCTCGGGCGGGGCACCAGAAGGCGTGCTCGCCGCTGCCGCGCTTAAATGCATGGGGGGGCAAATGTTTGGCAAACTGCTGTTTCGCAATGACGATGAACGCGGACGCGCCAGCAAAGCAGGCATCACCAATTTTGACAGGGTCTATACCCGCGATGACATGGTCACATCCGATGTGATTTTTGCAGCCACAGGCGTGACCGATGGATCGCTTTTATCGGGCATTCAGCGCGAACCGGGCTTTTTGACGGCTGAGACAATTTTAATGCGGTCCAAAACCGGATCTGTGCGGCGGATGACCTACCGCAACCCCGTTTAAGTCATCCGGTAGACGCGCCTGCGGCGGGCGGGAGCGATTTTTCTGCGAAAAATCGCCCGCGACGCGGTGAGTATTTAAGAACCAAAGAAGTTGGGCGTGGCAAACCGTGACCCAACGCCATATGGTATGGGCAAGCACAGGGTACACCATATATGGCAGGCGCATTCTTAAATATTGAAGTATCGGCCACGGGGCGGCGTTGGGTGGGCCCAACAGGTGACGACGATCGCATGGCCGAGGCAATGGCGCAGGACACTGGCTTGCCCTTGCCTGTCTGTCGGATTCTTGTGCGCAGAGGTGTAAGCGCACAAGACGCACCGACGTTTCTGGCGCCGACATTGCGCGACCTGATGCCGGATCCGCGCAGCCTGAAGGACATGCAAGCGGCGGCGGCGCGTATCGTCACTGCTGCACGCGCAGGGCAAAGGATTGCGATATTTGCGGATTATGACGTGGACGGAGGGACATCCGCAGCTTTGCTAACCCATTGGCTGCGGGAATTTGGGGCGGCCCCGACCCTATATGTCCCGGATCGAATTGACGAAGGCTATGGGCCCAATGAGGAGGCCATGTCAGCCTTGGCGCGTGATCACGACCTGATTGTTTGCGTGGATTGCGGCACGTTATCTCATGATCCTGTGGCCGCCGCGGTTGGTGCGGACGTCGTCGTGCTGGACCACCATTTGGGCGGAGAAACCCTGCCCGACGCCTTGGCGGTTGTGAACCCGAACCGTCAGGATGAAACCGGCGATCTTGCGCATCTTTGTGCGGCAGGTGTGGTGTTCTTGGTTCTGGTGGACGCCAACCGCCAACTGCGCGATGCGGGGTGCAAGACACCCGATCTTATGTCGATGCTTGATCTTGTGGCGCTTGGCACAGTTGCAGATGTGGCGCCCTTGATCGGCGTAAACCGTGCGTTTGTGCGTCAGGGGCTAACCGTTATGGCGCGACGCCAACGCGTAGGGCTTGTTGCTTTGGCAGATGTGGCCCGCATGGACACTGCGCCGTCGTCTTATCATCTCGGGTTTCTACTGGGACCGCGGGTCAATGCGGGTGGGCGGATCGGGAAAGCCGACCTTGGGGCAAGGCTACTGGCCTGCACCGACCCGCGCGAAGCCCAAGCAATGGCAGAGCGTTTAGACCAGCTGAACACGGAACGACGTGACATTGAATCAAACGTGCGTGACATGGCGCTTGAACAGGTCCAAACCCGCGGCACAGACGGGCCGTTGGTTTGGGCGGCAGGTGAAGGATGGCACCCCGGTGTTGTCGGGATTGTCGCGTCGCGCCTTAAAGAGGCAACCAATCGGCCCGCGATTGTGATCGGGCTGGATGGGGACGTCGGCAAAGGATCAGGCCGCAGCGTTTCGGGAATCGATTTGGGGGCGGCGATCCAGCGGTGCGCCGCCGAGGGACTTTTGATCAAAGGCGGCGGTCACAAAATGGCGGCCGGATTGACCGTGGCGCGCGATATGATCGAACCTGCGATGGCACGCCTATCAGATTTGCTCGCCAAACAAGGGGCTGGCGACATTGGGCCGGCGGATTTGAAGGTTGACGGTTTGTTGATGCCCCCCGCAGCAACCGTCGCTTTGATTGAACAGACGATGGAAACGCGATTGAAGAGGGGAAAAGGGCTTTATCGCGGATTGATCGCGTGTCGGGAAATCGGGTGGCCTGTTGGTTCTGCCCCTGACACTGCTGGAGGATAACATCGTGTCTTATC